>CAYGTM010000489.1:0-2040 GCA_964352795.1 uncultured Phycisphaera sp. | reverse complement strand
ATGTGGAAGGTCTCAGCGTGGGCCAGCTCGCCGAGGTGTTCGCCGTACCGACGGGGACCATCAAGAGCCGGTTGTTCCACGCGAGGGCGGAGCTGAAGTCAATTGTGGAAAGGACGAGTGATGAAGAACATTGATGATTCGATCCGTGCGGCGTTGAGTGCCGAGGACAAGGAGTGGTTTGACAATCTTGGCGAGCAGTCGCCGATCGGGCAGGTGATTGATAGCTTTACGTCGCTGCCGCGGATGTATCTGGTGATGTCGTTCACGCTGACGTTCGCCTTCCTGGCGCTCGCAGTCTTCGCGACGGTTCGGTTCTTCATGGCCGAGGAGGTGGGCGGTCAGATCTTGTGGGCCGGCGTCTTCTTCATCGGGTTTTTGGGCACGATGCTCATGAAGCTGGGCTACTGGATGGAGCTGAGCAAGCTGGCGACGATGCGGGAGATCAAGCGGGTGGAGCTCCAGGTGGCGCGGCTGGCGGAGCATTTGAATGTTGGTCGGGATGGGTAGGGCGGCACATGTTGAGATGGAGCGGCTTGGGTGAGATGGGAATCGGGCGATAGGAACTCTTGCAGACTCCTCACCCCGGCCCTCTCCCCGAAGCGGGGAGAGGGAGGCAGAATGGCGCGACCGCGATACGTTCCATGTGTTTGCATTCGGCGTCAGGTCTGGAGCACGCCGGTCTTGTACTCACGCGAGTAGTCCCAGCCCTGGTTGGCGCTCGCGAGAGCGTTGGTGAGTTCTTGCCTCGTGTTGTGGGGCTGGATGATGCGGTCGACCCAGCCTCGTGCGGCGCCGTAGTGGATGTCTTGTTGTTCGTTGTAGCTGGCGCGGACGGCGTCGAGGATTTCTTTGTGGGTTTGTTCGTCGATGGTCTCGCCCTTGCGTTCGCGGCTGCGTTCTTCGATGGTGGCCAGCACGCCGGTGGACTGGGCGGCGCCCATGACGGCGCACTTGGCGCTGGGCCAGGCGAGGGTGAGGAAGGGCTCGAAGGCGCGGCCGCACATGGCGTAGTTGCCCGCGCCGTAGCTGGATCCCGTTATAAGAACGATCTTGGGGACCACGCAGTTGCTCATGGCGTTGACGAGTTTCGCGCCGCTGCGGATGATGCCGGCTTGCTCGCTGTCGCGGCCGACCATGAAGCCGGTGGTGTCGTGGATGAAGACCAGGGGGATCTTGCGCTGGTTGCAGTCCATGATGAAGCGAGCTGCCTTGTCGGCGCTGTCGTCGTAGATGACGCGGGGCATGGCGGCGGCCTTGCTGGGTCCGGCCTTGCCGCCGGCCTGCGTGCGCTGGGTGAGCTGGCACTGGTTGGCGACGATGCCGCAGGGGTGGCCGCCCATGCGGGCGTAGCCGCAGACGAGGGACTGGCCGTAGTCGGCCTTGTACTCGTCGAAGTCGGGCTCGAGGGTCTCGTGGCCTTCTTTATTTGGCATGCCGCGGGCGTCGAGGATGCAGGCGAGGATGTCGCGCACGTCGTACTGCTGGCCTGATTTGTCGGTGAAGATGTCGTAGATATCGTTGCCGGTGCGGAGGGGGGTGACGCTCTCCAGCGTCGATGGCATGTCGCCGCCGCGCTTGCCGACGATTTCGCGGACGCGGGTGAGGCAGGAATCGTCGTCTGGCTCCTTGAAGTCGATGGTGCCGCTGATGGCCGCGTGCATCTCCGCCCCGCCGAGTTCTTCGTCGGTGACGTCCTGGCCGATGGCGGCCTTGACCAAAGCCGGGCCGGCGAGGTAGAGCCCGCTGCCCTCGGTCATGAGCAGCGTGTCGCAGAGGACGGGAAGGTAGCCGCCGCCAGCGACGCAGAAGCCCATGATGGCGGCGGTCTGCTGGAGGCCCTCGGCGCTCATGACGCTGTTGAGGTAGAAGATGCGGCCGAAGTCGTCGGTGTCGGGGAAGACGTCTTCCTGGAGCGGGAGGTAGACGCCGGCGGAGTCGACGAGGTAGATGAGGGGGAGCTTTGCCATGCGCGCGACGTGCTGGGCGCGGATGATCTTCTTGCAGGTCATGGGGAAGAACGCGCCGGCCTTCACGGTGGCG
>CAYGTM010000488.1:0-2048 GCA_964352795.1 uncultured Phycisphaera sp. | reverse complement strand
GGGTAGGAGGGTGGGCAGGATTATGGTTGCACGGGCCACGTTCTCCTGTATACTTGGGTCCTCGTGGTTGCGAGCAACGCCGCACCCACCGACGGGGTCGATGCCAGTCGGTCCGCACACCCCGCGGGCGCATGGCGTCCCGACCGCCGACCACCTCGGTCATGGTGCGACACGACCTTCTCGCGCCTCCGGACTGGCTGGAGGCCTGATCGCATGTCTCTTTGAGTGGGGGGCTGGTGGGGGCCCGTTTCGATGAATGGGGGCCGTTTCGATAAACCTGAGAGGAATGACCATGAGCACGATTCGCAGCATCCTGACCGCCGGCCTTCTGTTCGCCCCCACCATCCCCAGCGCCGCCCTGGCCCAGACCGTCGACTTCGAGGACCTCGCCGAGGGGTTCTACGGCTCGACCTTCGAGCACGCCGGCATGTTCTTCCAGGACATCAACCAGGTCTCGGGCGTCTTCCCCAGCGGCGAGACCTTCGGGCCGCAAGAGTTCGACGAGGTCATCATCGAGGACGCGACCCTCTTCTACAACGACTTTCCCGGGTGGGGCAGCCCCGACAAGGCCCTGACCTTCGGCAGCGCGTTCGTGCCCGGCGACAACCTCTCGATCGGCCGCATCTCGTCGGCGACCATCGTGCTGGACGAAGACACCGAGGCCGTCACGATGGACATCGCCTATTACGAGAACGGCCCCTGGGGCGGCATCGTGTTCCATCTCGACGCCATCCGCACGGGCGAGGTCGTGGCCAGCAGCGAGACCATCACCATCAGCGACCTGGGCGGCCGCGACAACATCGCCCTGGGTACGCTCACGATCTCGGGCGTGACGTTCGACGAGTTGCACCTCTACGCCACCTTCGGCGACGAGTTCAGCCTCCCCCGCATCCTGATCGACGACATCACCTTCGGCGGCGAGGCATGCGCGGCCGACTTCGACGGCGACGGTTCGCTCACCATCTTCGACTTCCTGGCCTTCCAGAACGCCTTCGACGCCGGCGAGGCCACCGCCGACTTCGACGGCGATGGTTCGCTCACCATCTTCGACTTCCTGGCCTTCCAGAACGCCTTCGATGCGGGCTGTCCCTAGGGCATCTCCCCGATTCTTGGCCAGGATGCCTGAAAACGGCTCGCCATGGCACCTCATGTGGTATCCTTTCATCCGGGCCCGGTCCTCGTGGGGCATGTGCTCCCGCCTGGGCCCAAGACGGGCAGCCGCGCCTCGCTCGGCCCCGAACATGGAGAGCATGAGATGAAAGCGACATTGATTCTGGCCGCGACCGCCACCGGCCTGCTGGCCTCGGCCGCCCTGGCCCAGCTTCCCGACCAGGTGCTCCTGGTCACCGACTCTGGAAGCGACACCGTGGCCGCCTTCGACCCCTTCGATGGCTCGCTGCTCGACCCGGCGTTCATCGACCTGGTGCCGCTGGACGCGGGCACGCCCAAGGGTGTCGCGCAGGTGGGCAATGAAATCTGGGTGAGCGACCAGATCCGCGACCGCATCGACCGCTTCACCCTCGAGGGCGACTTCCTGGGCACCATCGGCGGCATCATGCCCGGCGGCGGGCTGGACAACGTGCGCGGGGTCAACGTGATCGGCGACGAGGTCTGGGTCTTCAACGCGGGCACCAACAACGACGCCCTGGGCAACGCCATCGTCCGCATCGACCCCACCACCGCGACCATCATCGGCAACTTCCCGCTGGACGCCTCGCCGTGGTTCGCGTTGCCCTTCATGGGCGAGAACCTGGTGAGCTACAGCGGCACCAGCGACACGCGCATCGACCGGTTTGACAACGACGGCAACCTGCTGGGTGTCTTCCTGCCCACGCTCGAACTGAGCTTTATCCAGCAGATCGCCTCGACCGCGGCCGGCACCGTGCTGGCCCCGGCATTCTCGACCCAGAGCGCCTCGGGACGCAGCCCGGGCGTGTACGAGATCAGCGCCGACGGCGTGGTGCTCGACATCATCGCCGGCACCCTCAGCCAGGGCCCTAGGGCCGCCTGGGAACTGGGCAACGGCAACATCATGTGGACCAACGGCG
>CAYGTM010000487.1:0-2048 GCA_964352795.1 uncultured Phycisphaera sp. | reverse complement strand
TCAAGGGCCAGCGCGATGCCGAACCAGGAGTTTTCCCAGACATCATCGGGTCGCACCACGATATCGCGCAGCTCCCAAGCCGAACCGATGGACTCGTAAACCAGCACGCGAGGCAGGCGGTCCAGGCGATCGTTGTAGTTATCCGAGACCGCGAGCAGCCCATCGTGGAACGCGACCGTCTGCCCGAAGTCATCCGCTTCGGCCAGCGGCTCGATCACCGCGCTCTCTTGCCATACTCCGTCTTCCAGTTCGTACACATACACCGCGCCGGGGCGGTCGGCGCGACCTGGAAAGCCCCCGAAAGTAGAGCCGACAATCAGGCGGCCATCGTCAGCGTCGATCGACCTGCCGTAGTTGTCTCCAAGTTGCTGAAACGATGACAAGAGCGTCTGCCGATACTCGAGTTTCCCGCCCACCAACTGGTACACATACACCGCTCCGGCGCTGCACCCAAATGTCGGGCCGGGCCACAACGAGGCGGCCTGTGGGTCGGCAACGAACCAATAGTCACTCCAATGCGCGACAGCATCACCGAAAAAAAGGGGCTCAAACGGCTCTGGCGCGACCAATCGCTGCAACTGGCATGGGTCGGCCCCGGCGGCATGGCAGGCCGTGGCCAAGGCGAAGGCTGCGATCGGGACAATGGATAGGGGCCGTGTCATACCAGTTCGTATGCTTTCAGAGGGGCATGGGTTGCACGGTCGGTCAACCCTGCACGCGACGGGAGACCGCCGCGCCGACACGGACGCCGACACGCTCATCGAGCCGACTGACATGGCCACCTTCATCGACGCCTACGACGCGGCGACGGGGCCGTAAGCCCGCGACTCGCTCTACCATCGGGGGTGCCCGGCAGCCCCCACATCACCATTATCGGTGCCGGCGCGGCGGGGCTCATGGCCGCCATCGCGGCGGGGAGGGCGCTGCGCGAGCGAGGGTCTGGCGGTCGTATCGTGCTGCTCGATGGGGCCGCCAAGGTGGGCGTCAAGATTCTCGTCGCCGGCGGCGGGCGCTGCAACGTCACGCACCATGCCATCGACGAGAAGCAGTACGCCGGCACGTCGCGGAACACCATCCGCCGCGTGCTGCGCACCTTTGGGGTTCAGGACACCGTGGCATTCTTCGAGGGGCTGGGCGTCACGCTCAAGCGCGAGGACACGGGCAAGCTCTTCCCCACCACCGACCGCGCCCAGACCGTGCTCGACGCGCTGCTGGGCGAAATCCAACGCCTGGGCATCGAACTGCTCCACCCCTGGCGCGTGGCCGGCGTCGAACGGATCAAAGGCGGCTTCACGATTTCACGATCGCATTCGAGCGAGACGATGCACGCCGATCGCCTCGTGCTCTGCACCGGCGGCATGGCCCTGCCCCGCAGCGGCTCGGACGGCGGCGGATACATCATCGCCCGTTCGCTGGGCCACGCCATCACCGAGCGCGTGTTTCCCGCCCTCGTGCCGCTCATCGTCGGGCCGGGGTCGATGTGGATCACCGAACTGAGCGGCGTGAGCTGCCGCGCGGCCGTCGAGGTGCGCAGCGGCACGGGCAAGAAGCTTGCCCGCTTCGAGAACGACCTGCTCTGCACGCACTTCGGCCTGAGCGGGCCGGCCCCAATGGATGCGTCACGCTATCTCACCGCCGCGAGGCACGAGGATCGTGGTGCAACACTGCACGTCTGCTGGATCGACCAGCCCTTCGATCGCATCGATGCCGACCTGCAAGCGCTCGGCCAGCGCACGCCGCTCAGTTTTGCACGCGATCACCTGCCCGAGCGTCTGGCTCGTGCCCTGTGCGAGCGGGCGGGGATCGACCCCACATGCCCGGGCAACCAACTGCCGCGCGAGCCCCGCCGCCAGCTCGCGCACCTGCTCGCAGGCACGCCCATCGACATCTCGGGCGATCGCGGCTTCACGCACGCCGAGGTGACGGCCGGCGGCGTGCCACTGGGCGAGATCGACCCCGCGACGATGGCCAGCCGGGCGGGCGAAAACTTGTGGCTGGCCGGCGAGATCTTGGATGTGGACGGGCGGATCGGGGGATTCAACTTTCAG
>CAYGTM010000486.1:0-2056 GCA_964352795.1 uncultured Phycisphaera sp. | reverse complement strand
CCGGCCGGGCGGGGCCGCGCTCCTCGCCCCTGCCCGCCAGCGCGGCCCCGCGGCTCGGGCCCGACCCCGACGTCCCGCACTCGGCCGACATCACCCTGCCCGAGCCATTCGAGGCGGCCGGCTGGCACTTTGTCTCGGTGCAGCTCGTGATGACCTCGGGAACCTGGCGGCCTATCGAAAGCAACTCGCCCTCGCCAGAGTACGAGCCCATCAACGCATTCGTGTACCTGCGCGACAACCTGGCCGGCGGCGACTGGCAGCAGGACGACGATGGCTTCGGCCGCCCGGAAACGTCGGACGTTCGGATGCGCATCTATGGCGACGTGGTACCCATCATCAGATCGGTCGCCTCCACCAACCCGGCCACGCCCAGCGGGCGATTGGTCATCACTGGCTCGGGCTTCGGCGACGCGCCGGGCGAGAGCACGGTGCTGATCGGCGGACGCGAGGCCATCGTGACCCAACGCTTTGGCCAGGAACTCCGCGCGTACGTCCCCGAAGCGACGCCCATCGGGATGGCCGACGTCCAGGTCATCACCGCGGAGGGCAGCAGCAACATCGAGCGCATCGGCGTATCGCCCCGCACACCCGACGGCCGCGTCCGCTGGCGCTTCCAGACCGACCACTGGATGGCCAAACCCCAGAACATGGCCGTGGGCCCCGATGGCCGCATCTACACGAGCGACCAGATCGGGCTGTACTGCCTCGCGCCCGATGGCGAGCTGGTGTGGTTCCTGCCCGACGCGGGCGGGGGCTACCCCATCGACATCGGCCCCGATGGCACGATCTACACCGGGCCCACCCTCGACTTCGACCTGGGCCTGGGCAACTCCTCGCGCATCTACGCGATCAACCCAGAGGGGACCATCAAGTGGACCTACGACGCGCCCCAGTCGAGCGACGGCAACCTGTTCCTGGAGAATGGTCCCAGCGTCGGCCCGGACGGCAACATCTACGCCCTGCAGAACAAGCTCGACGCGGGCGACGTTGGCCTGGGCATGTTCTCGCTGGACCCATCGGGGAACCTGCTGTGGTCGAATCCCGGCGACCCGTTCTTCCGCAACCTGTCCGCGCGCGCGAACCTGACGGACATCGTGTTCGCCGATGATCGGCTCTACACCGGCTTCGTCTACGGTCGCGGTGGCACGTGCTGCCCGGCGGCCTACGCGTTCGACCTGGACGGCCAGCAGCTCTGGCAGAGCGGCCAGGACGGCCTGAACGTGTTCTTCACCTCGTTTCCAAGGGTCGATCCGGCCGGCCGCGCGATCGGGCGCCGCGGCCAGACCGGGCTGATCTCGCTCGAGCCCGACGGCAGCACACGGTTCCTGGAGTACGGGCCGGGCCAGACCAACCTCATCATGCCCGACGTTGACGACCACGGGAACGTCTACACCGCCGAGCAGTTTGGTGGCGAATTGTGGTCGGTCGACGAAAACGGCGCGACGCGCTTCTTCGCCGACGACGGGCCGAACGCCAACTTCCGGACCCTTGGCGTCACGCCCGATGGCTCACAGCTCGTGCTGAGCGGGGTCTCCACGTTTGGCCAGCCAGGTTTTTTCCGCGGGTATGACGGCGACAACGGCTCGTTTCAGTGGGAGATTCTCCTCGAAGACGAGCGCGGTACGCAGCAGGACGCCAGCAACCGCTACCCCGTGTTCTCTCCCGACGCCCGCACGGCGTACCAGGCCACGTCGTTCAGCGACATCGACTTCGTCAAGCACGGGTATGTGTACGCGGTGGACCTCACCGATGGCGCATGCCCGGCCGACCTCGACGGCGACGGCTCGCTGACCATCTTCGACTTCCTCGCCCTCCAGAACGCCTTCGACGCCGGCGACCCCATCGCCGACTTCGACGGCGATGGCGAGCTGACGATCTTCGACTTCCTGGCGTTCCAGAACGCCTTCGACGCCGGCTGCCCGTAGGACCCGGCCGGGGGCCCCGCCAGAACGCCTCGCGTGCCTGCCGGGACGTTCCGCCCCCGTGCCGGGACGATCTCTCTGCCTGCCCGAGCCCCTCGGTTGCCTCCCGGGGCGATGGGCGTGCCTGCCGGGGC
>CAYGTM010000485.1:0-2062 GCA_964352795.1 uncultured Phycisphaera sp. | reverse complement strand
CCTCATACCGCTCGCGCGTCCGCACGATCGCGTCCCGCTCCATGTCTTCGAGCGTTGTCGCACCAGGCGCGAACATGATCGAGCCATCATCCTCCGACACGGCCATCGACCCGAACCCATTCCCAACCGCCACGGCGTGTTCCATGCGGGGCTGGGGCTCGATTGACACCGCCGCCCGCTGCACCGGCGTGGTCTGCCATGCCAGCCAGGGCTCGATCATCTCCCGGCGGATCACCACCTCGTCGTGCCTTGAACCCGTCGCGCTCAGCACCACCGCCCGCTCGCACACGTTCTGCAACTCGCGCACGTTGCCGGGCCACTCGTACCCGCACAGCAACTCGATGGCCCCCGGCTCCAGCCGTACCCGCCCGCGGCCCTCGCGCCGGGCGATCTGCCCTAAGAACAGTTCGGCCAGCATCGGCACGTCCTCGACCTTGTCGCACAACGCCGGAAGGTGAATCGGCAGCACATTCAATCGGAAAAATAAATCCTGCCGGAAGTCCCCCGCCGCCACCGCCTTGGGCAGGTCCCGATTGCTCGTGGCCAACACGCGCACGTCGATGGAGATCGTCTGGCTGCTGCCCACCCGCTCGAAGGCCCGCTCCTGCAACACCCGCAGCAGCTTCGCCTGGATCGCCGGGCTCACCTCGCTCACCTCATCGAGCAGCAGCGTGCCGCCGTGCGCCAGCTCGAAGCGCCCCTTGCGCATCTTGTCGGCCCCCGTGAACGCACCCTTCTCGTGCCCGAACAACTCGCTTTCGAGCAATGTCTCGCTCAGCGCCGCGCAGTTCACCGCCAGGAAAGGCCCCGTCCGCCGCGGGCTCAACTCGTGGATGGCCCGGGCCACCACCTCCTTGCCCGTGCCGCTCTCGCCCACGATCAGCACCGTGCCGTGGCTGTCGGCCACCGCCTGCGCCTGCGCCTTCACGCTGCGCATGGCGGGCGACACGCCCACCAGCCGATCGAGCCCGAACGCCGCCCCGCCCGTGACGATCCGACCGCTGGGCTCCACCTCCGCCTGACTGCCCTGCGCGCGCAACACGGCGTTCTCTCGCCGCAGCCTGGCGTGCTGGATGGCCCGCTTCACGCAGATCAGCAGTTCGTCGCCCTCGAACGGCTTGGTCAGATAATCGAACGCCCCAAGCTTCATCGCCTCGACGGCCGTCTGCACCGAGCCAAAGGCCGTCATCAGCACGACGGGCAGTTCCTCGTCGATCCTGCGCACCTGGGCCAGTAACTCCACGCCCGTCATGCCGGGCATCTTCAGGTCGCTCACCACCACGTCGGGCCGCTGGAGCGCCACTCGTTCGAGCGCCTCGGGCCCGCTGGTGGCCGCCAGCGCCGTCATCCCCGCGCGTCGCAGCACCGAGCACACGCTGTCGCGCATCATTTCCTTGTCATCGACAACCAGTACCGTGCTCACGCCGCGCCCTCCGTAACCATGACCGCCGCACACGCCGGCAACGCTAACGCAAATCGTGCCCCGCCAGCATCCATGCTCGCGGCATCCACCCGCCCGCCGTGCGCGTCGACGATGCGCTGCACCATCGCCAATCCCAGCCCGCACCCCGTCTGCCGAGTCGTGTAGAACGGGTTGAACATCCGCTCCACCACCCCCTCGGGCAGCCCCGGGCCGTTGTCTTCCACGACATACTCCACCACCGGCCGACCCTCAACCTCGCTCATTCCGACCGATACGCGCACGCTGCCGGGCCCGGCCGACCCCTCTTCGGCGATCGCCTCCACCGCGTTGCGCACCAGGTTTGCCAGAGCCTGCGCCACCAGCCCGGCGTCCACTTCCACGTCCTCGACCATCGAGCCCGCTTCCAGTGTCAGCTCCACGCCGGCCGCCTGGGCCATCATCTGGCACGTCGCCACCGCCCGCCGCGCGGGCTCATCCGCTCCGACCGCGCCCAAGGCCGGTGCCAGCTCGCGTGCGAATCGCAGCACGTCGCCAACCACGCCGTCAAGATCCCGTGCCGCGCGCAAAATCTTGCCCGCCGTCCGCCCGCCGTCACTCTCGCCCAGGTCATCACGCAGCATCTCGGCGTGCAACGCGATG
>CAYGTM010000484.1:0-2068 GCA_964352795.1 uncultured Phycisphaera sp. | reverse complement strand
GCCGTCGAACCACCTGCGTGGACGATCGTTTCGGCGTACGCGGGTTTCCTGGTCGCCGCGTTGGGGTTTTTGTGGTTCGAGTTCTTCGCGTGGTTCGGGCTTCGGCGGTGCAAGTTTGCGAATCGATCGCGGCCAAGCGGAAGTCCTGCCGCCACCGATCCGCTTGTGTGAAGTGCCGTTCACTCGAATCGCGGCCGTCATCGACGGGCTCTACGCTTCATGTGGAGGAATGCCCTGATGCCCAAGGTTCGCACTCGTCGTTCATTTCGGTGGATTCGTCGGTGTGCGATCGCCTTGGCAGTTGGCGTGATCGCGTTCGTTCTGGTTGGTATCGTGGGCGGGCCGAGAATTGCTGGAGCGCTGGCGCCAGCCGTGGCGAGCAGCCTCGGGCTTCCTGGCCGCGTGGAGGTCGAAGAAGTCTCGCTGTCCTGGCGGGGGGATCTGTCCATCGGTCGGGCGGCAATCTTCGACCCCGATGATCGCCACGTTGCCAGTGTGTCGGTACGAACCGGTGGCGGATTGCTCGGCTTGCTCGACGGCCGGCTCGATGATGACATCGTGATCGATGGATGGGCGACGGTTGAGATCGGCGAGGACGGCACCACCAACATCGAGCGGGCACTCGGGTTGCAACGTGGTGCGGAGGTGGATGCGGCGGTCGATGCGGAGCAGATGGGCGAGGCCGGTGCGTTGCCATTCGCGCGTGTCGTGCTCGATGGGCTGGATCTGGCCATAACTCGTGCGGGGTCGCCGACGCTGGCGATTACCGGCCTTGCGGGCACGGTCGAGTCGGAAGGCCAGCGCGTGAAAGGGGCTGCCAAGGGCGGGTTGGTCATGCCCGCGGTCCCGCCGCAATCGAGGCGCGAGATCGGGGACGCACCCGGGCACGGGTCGTTCGACCTGAGCGCGGAAGTCGGGCTCACGGACTTTACGGGTTGGGTCAAGGCGAGCATCAAGGATCTGTCGCCCGAGGTCGCCAAGGCGATGGGCGCGCTGAGCGGGGACGAATCAGTCGCTCGCGCCGCGATGGTGGCGGCGCGGGGCGGGATGGGGCTCGACCTCGACGCGAAACTCACCTCGGGCGTGCCAACCGAAGCGATGGTCAAACTGGCATCGCAGACGATCAGCGCCGATCTCTCGCTCGCCACGCGCGACGGCGTCGTGCGGCTGGAATCGCCCGGCACGGTGGAGATCGACACGGCGGCCTTCCTGGCCCAAGACGCCTTGCGCTCGAGGGTCTTGCCGGGCGAGGGCGTCGGCGTAACCCAGGCCGGTCGGTTGACACTGAACCTCGAACGCCTGAGCGTACCGATGGACGGCAACAAGCCGAGAGTAGAAGAAGCTCATGGTACTTTGAGCCTGCGTCTAGGCCGCACGATGCTGACGGTGCCTGGGCCCGATGGTGAATCGGTGGAGGTTCGCGTCAATGAGTTGTCGGCGTCGGCCGTGGTCGATACGGGCGCGCCGGTGAAGCTCAACGCGATGGCCAAGGCGGGCGTGCGCGGGCAGGCCGACGGGGTCGTGTCCATCGATGGCCTCGCGGACGTGCGGGCGATCATGGAGATGTTCGACAGCGCCGAGGCCATCGGTGTTGGCTCTCTCTCGCGCGCGGCCCCGAGCCTGGCTGTGTCGCTCGAGAATGTGCCCACGCTGGCCGCCAAGCCCTGGCTCGCGTCACTCGAAGCGATGGGTTTCGACGTGCCACGCATCGTGGGGCCGACGGTCAGCGCGTCCATGGCATGGGCGCGGGGTGATGGCGATGCGGCCGACATCAGGCTGAAAATCGATGCGCCGCACGTGCGGGCCGACGCGGGCGCGCGGTGGACCAGCGAGGCGATCGAACTCACGGGCCCGGCGAGCCTGAGCGTGGCGCAACCCAACGCCATCGCGGCGGCCTGGCTGCCCAAGGACTCGGCGATGGAGAATGGCCGTGGCGTGTCGGCCAGTGTGGCGGAACTTCGGCTGCCAATGGTGGGGTTGAAGCCCGATCTGGCGGGCGCGGCGCCGCGGGCGACCCTACGCTCCGGCGGCGACAAACTGCACATGCCCGAGGCACCCACGCTCGGCA
>CAYGTM010000483.1:0-2068 GCA_964352795.1 uncultured Phycisphaera sp. | reverse complement strand
TGCCCGCCCTCATCGCCCGATGGCGCGAGATGGGCGCGCCCCCGCCGGGCGTGGTGGTGGTGGGCGAGGGCGACAGCCAGTGGCCCGCCGCCCTGGCGCTGGCCACCGCTCGAATGCAGCCCATCGTCTGGCTCAGCGCGCCCGGCGGCATCAACCAGACCATCACCAGCGCCGACGCCGACGCGTTCTGCTCCACGCTCGAAAGTTCCATCACCGCGCTCGGCCTGCAATGGAACCAACTCGGCGACGAGATCGACGCCGTGACCTTGTGCATGAACGCCCCCGCCCGCCACACCAGCGACCAGCACGGCACCACCGCCTTCACCGCGCGCGTCGGGCGCTCGGGCTCGGCCGACCGCGCCGCGCCACGATGGGCCTGGTGCGGGCATCTGTTTGGTTCGCCGTCCATCACCGCGACCAACGCGATGGCCTCGATCTTCCTGCCCACCACCGGGGCCTGGCTCTTCGAGACCTACCCGAGCGACCCGCCCTGGTCCACCTACGCCCTCGCGCCCGCGGCGGACATCTATCGCCAGATCGGGCTCGATGTCGAGATCAACGAGCTCGCAGCCAAGGGCCTGGTGCACTTCCTGTTCCGCGCGCACGAGCCGGTCGAGGCCGGGCTCATCGCCATGAACACCAAGGGCCGCATGGCCGAGTTCGCGCTGTCTCCCGGCATGGCCGCGGGGCGCGACGTCCCGATCCTCGGCACGCCCGCGGCCGTCTCCATCATCCACTCGTTCAGCGCCCAGCGGCCGGGCGTCAACACCAGCGTCGCGGGCGCGTGGCTCACGCGCGGGGCCTTCGCGTATATCGGCTCGGTCGACGAGCCGGGGCTCCAGAGCTTCCTGCCCCAAGTCACCTTCGCCGCGCGCCTGGGCTCGCTCTTTCCCTGGGGCGCCGCGGGGCGAGAGGACGGGTTGCTCGAGAACCGCAAGCTGGCGGTCTTCGGTGATCCGCTATGGATGCTCGATTCCGAGTCTGGACAACGAGTCCTTGTCATGCCAGAGTTTGAGGGCTCGCGCGCCCTGGAATCGCTCGCCCAAGAGGCCATCGCGGCCGGCGATCTGGGCGATGGCGCCTGGCTGCTGCGCATGGCCGGCCGGCGCGACACATTGGTCGACCTCGCCCTGGCCACCCTGCGCGACGAGCCGGGCAAGATCGACGCCGCGATGGCCGAGGCCTCGTTGCACGCTTTGTTCGAGGCCGGCCAGCGCCGGGCCGTCGCCGCCATGTTCGCCCGCCTGCCCGACGCCCGCCAGGGCGACGTGGCGGTGCAGGACCTGGCCTGGCACGCCCTGCGCCCCCTGCTCCGCGAGCCCGAGGCCGCCGCCACCATGGCCCGGTTGCTCAGCCCCCACGTGCGCCCGCAGAAGCTGGCCGACGACGCCCGCGAGCTGGCCGAGGCCCTGGCCCGCGCGGGCGAAACCGGCGAGGCGAGAACCCTCCTGCGAAACGCGCTCAACCAGGCCCGCCACGACAACGAACGCAACGAGATCGAGGCGGCGCTGGTGAACGTGGGTGGTCGGTAAGTTCGCCCATCCCCTCTTTCCCATTGCCTATTGCCTATTGCCCCTTCCTGAGGCAATGGGCAATAGGCAATAGGCAATGGGTCAGAACAGCCTGCGGCGCACGCGAACGCCCCGGCGCGACCGCACGCGTTCGCGCGGCCACGCCGGGGCGTGCAAAGTGAAGAACCTCAGCCGACCTTCTTTGAGTCCGCGGTGGCCGGGGCCACCTCGCTCAGGATGATCGCCTGGTTGTTCGAGCCGAACTGGATGGTCACGCCCCCGGCCAGCCCGTCCTTGGTGGACGTCTGGGCCGTGACGCGGTACGTCACCTGGTGCGTGCCCAGGGGGATGGTGGTGTCGGTGAACTCGCGCCCCTTGGCGTTGGTCACGAACATATACGGCGTCTGCGGCGCGAAGCGCCGCTCGACCTTATAGGTCACCCCGCTCACGCCCGCGGGGTGCTCGCACTCGAACCGCACGCGCAGATCGCCGTCGAACAGCAACTCCGTGCGGAACAGCGCCGGCTGGCCGGGCGCGGGGGCCGGCGCGGGGTCGGC
>CAYGTM010000482.1:0-2074 GCA_964352795.1 uncultured Phycisphaera sp. | reverse complement strand
GGCCCATGGGCAGGCCCGTGGTCTTCATGTTGACCGCGACGATGACGGTGAGCACGAACATGCAGATGATCGGGCCCAGGCCGGTGGAGACCAACTCGACGATTTGCTGGCGTTTGGGCTGGCTGCCCACGAGGTAGCCGGTCTTGAGGTCTCCCATCATGTCCGAGGCGCAGGTGATGGCCACGCACAAGGCCGCGCCCAGCAGCACCGCGCCGACGACCGCGCCCGAGCCAGCCAACAGCAGCACGAGCACGACCGTGAGCAGCGACATGCCGCTGATGGGCGACCAGTCGGTCATGCCCGTGCACTGGGCGATGATGATGCCCGCGAACCAGATCCACGCGGCCCCGACCAGCGCGATGATGAGGGCGCGCAGGTGGGGGTTGAGCCCGCCCAGCAGGCCGGGGCGGAAGTTGTTGGCCGCCATGTATTGGGCGCGCTGCTCCTCGGTCCAGTCGTTGGTCCAGGTGTCGAGGGTGGCCTGGCTCTCGAAGGTGATGGTGTAGGTGTTGTAGGTGGTGGTGGGCTGGTTCGTGGGCGCGTCGTCACCCACGAGTTTGACCTCGGAAACAGGGTCGGCCAGGTTGACGGCCTTGTTGCCCACGAAGTCGGCGGCGATGAACAGCAGCAGCAGGGCGGCCAGCACGCTAACGACCAGCACCTTCATGCCCAACTCGTCCTTGCCGCTAGTCGTGTTGGCCTTGCGGGCCGAGGCAATGCTCTTGAGGGCCTCGCGGATGGCAGGCAGCGAGAAGAGCACGCCCATCATCGCGCCGCCGAGCAAAAGGCCGATGCCCAGCGGCCGGTTGAAGGCCCCGAAGGCGTAGCCGGGGGCCTGGTGGGCCTGGATGGTTTGCGGCACCCAGCCCATGTTGTACACCAGCGGATTCAGCACGAAGTACGCCAGCACGCCGCCGGCGAGCACCATCAGGCCGGCCTTGCCGGTGATGAAGCCCGCCCCGATGGCGAAGGGGGCGATGGCGAAGACGAGCTGGAACTCGTCGGGCAGGCCAAGGAAGCGGCCGACGTGCACCATGTCGTCGGTCATCACCGGGTCGGGCGTGCCGTTGCGATCGTGGTCGACGCGCAGGGCGAGTTCGTCGCTTCCTTCGATGGTTTCCGCGGGCAATCGCCAGCCTAGGTCGGCGTAGCCCGGCAGCGGGTCGGCGGCCCAGCCGAGGTTGATCGAGCGGAGGGAAGACCAGTTCTTCTGGGCGTCCGACGCGCGGAAGGCGGCCGCGGCGAGTTTGTCTTCGATGCCTTCGGGGACGGGCACGGCTTTGAGGTTGGTTTCGAGCGCCTTGATCTCTTCACGGGGGGCCTTGGCGTCGCGGAGGTCGTTGATCGCGGCGACGGCGGCACCTCGGGTGAGCACGTCGGCGGGGGCCGACTCGCTCTCGATCCACTCGGCGATCATCCGCGTTCGGGTGGCGTCGGCGTCGGTGATGCGTTCGCTCTGGACCAGGGCGTCCAGGTTGGTGAGCGAGGCTGGGAACTTGATCGCGGGCAGGCCTGCGGGCAGGTAGATGAGCATGGACAGCACCATGCCCGCCACGAGCACGAGGCTCTTGGCCGACCCCGCGCCCGGGCTCTTGAGGATGACCGCCACGCCGGTGGGGCTGGGGAAGCGCAGGCGGTCGATGTCGATCATCTGCTTGCGCAGTGGGATGATGAAGGCGCAGCCCAGGATGGCGCCGGCGACGCAGGCGAGGGTGATGAGCCAGAAGTCCAGGCCGGTGGGCGAGAGGTTGTAGCCCAGCAGGAAGAGCACCGGCACGGTGAAGATGACGCCCGAGTTGGGGGTGTTGACGGCGCTGGCGATGGTCTGGCCGATGTTGGTTTCGAGGATGGTGCCCTTGCGGAGCAACCCCCGGAGCACGCCGAAGCCCAGGACGGCGGCGATGGCGCTGCCGACGATGGTGAAGCCGATCTTGAGGCCGGCGTAGGTGATGGCCGCGTTCATGATCGCGCCGACCACCAGGCCGAAGATGATCGCCGAGATCGTGACCTCGCGGTAGCGGGCGTCGAACAGGCCGCTGGAGTGCTCTGGCGGGTTGGTGGGGGGGCTGGTGGG
>CAYGTM010000481.1:0-2077 GCA_964352795.1 uncultured Phycisphaera sp. | reverse complement strand
GCACGGGGATGGGGTTGGGCTCGGGTGGGCGAGCGACGGTCATGGAGACCGCGCCAACCACCACCAGCAGGACGGCGAGGACGCGAAAGATCGGATTCACAAAGGCCATGGAGTTCTCCGAGGCGGGTCCGAGGCATGGATGCGAGCAAGAACGCGGGCGACGAGCCGGGAAATCGTGTCAGGACACGAGCGGGCCCATGAACGACACTACGCCCAGACAGTCTATATTCGTTTCCCCGCCCGCGTCGGCGGCCACGCCGGTGATTTTGTCCCCACCAACCGATTCTTCCCAGGACGACCCACGGATACGAGCATGGACGCCAGCGGTTTCCAGCCACGATTCCTGCCGATGGAGCTTCGGCTGGCCGCCGCCGAGCGATTGGTCGAGGCCACCGGCCCGGCCGCCCGTCAGGCCGCCCGCAACCTCGTCGAGGCCGGGCCCGACGGCGGGATCGCCTTCGACCACGCCTTTGCCACCATCGACGCGGATCGCCGGGTCGTGCGTGAGCTGGCGCTGGCCATCGCCTCGCCCGGGCGCAGCGCCCTGGTCTTCCTGAGCCGCCCCGACCGCGCCGGCGACCGTCCGGCCGAGCGAGCCGCGTGTGCCCGGGCCCTCACCGAGCATCTGGCCGCCATGCCCGGGCGGCCGATCGACATCGCCCAGGCCCTGCCCGCAGCCAGCGAGCGATGGGCCGCAGACGCCCTGCGCGCGGCCCGGTGGCAGGTGGTGGGCGAACTGGCCTACATGCGGCGGCCCCTGAGCCACGACGACGCCCCGAGAACCGGCCTGCTCCGCCATCGCCAGCCCGAGCCCGACCTGCCCAGCGGCGTCGAACTCGAATCCATCTCCATCCCCGATCCCGGCTCGGCCGCTCTGGACGAGCTTGTGGAAGCCCTCGACGACTCCTACACCGACACCCTCGACTGCCCAGCACTGTGCGGATTGCGTCGCACTTGCGACATCGTGGCTTCCCACGCGGCCATCGGGCGGCCCGAACTGGCCATCTGGACCATCGTGCGGCACGAGGGCCGACCCGCGGGCGCGGTGCTGCTGGCCTGCCTCCCCGAGCAGCGCTGCTACGAGTTGGTCTACATCGGGCTGGGCCGCTCCTTGCGCGGCTTGGGCTTGGGGGAGATCCTCATGCGCCGCGCCATCGGCCATCTTGGCGCGCGCATCCGGCAGGGCCAAACGCGATCGAACTGGTCGCTCACCTGCGCCGTCGACACGGCCAACACACCCGCCGTCAGACTCTACCAGCGCCTCGATTTCATGTCGTTCGACCGACGCCTGGCGTGCGTCCACGGCCTTCGCCCCGAGTTGTCCACGGCTGGGGACCATCACTAGCGCCTTGTCGCCGTGGTGTTTGCGCATCGGGTCACGGGGCTGTTCCACCAGTTGTCCCCAGCCGATGTGGACAGCTTGCGTCACGACTGTGCATAAAGATTTGTTGAAGAGGTAACTCCTAGGAATTTCCGGCATTTGGGCGAAAAAGTTCTCCGATCTCCGAGATTTTCAGTAGCGGAACCGTGACGGCGCGGATACATTGTGCGGGCGTCGAAGGATCGGCGTCGCGTCCGGGGGGCCAAGAGACCACAGCAGCCAAGCCCATTCGCTAGAGGGTGCCCACCGCCGTGCGTGTACCGGCGGCAGATTCGCGCACCCACTGGCATCACGAGCTTCCGGGCATGGCTGCACACAGCGCGAGGATCGCGCGGTCGACTGGTTCGCCGTCGCAGGCTCAACAGGAAGGACCCTTGCGGAAAAACGATGGGCATCGCGGTCTTGGGCCGCGATGAGGGTTTTCGTGTGGCCTCAGGCGGCCAGAAGGGTTCGACATGGCAGCGACGAGCAGGGACGGCAGCGTACGAGTGGACCAGCCCAAATCTGGCGGCGATCACCCGGTTCGTTCGCACGCGGGCCAAGGCGATGCCAAGGTCGGCACGCCGGCCGGTGGCGAGCAGGCCCCGAAGCTCAGCCTCGTTGGAGTTCCCAGTACGTCCAACGCCCCGAGTCGTGTGCCCCCCCCCCGGCCCCGCCGCGCTGCCCCCCCGGCCCGGGGGCGCCCCCGCCGTCGGC
>CAYGTM010000480.1:0-2081 GCA_964352795.1 uncultured Phycisphaera sp. | reverse complement strand
GCACTATCCCCCCGATACCATCGCTTGTGGCCGACGCCCCCTCAACAGCCCCGCCGCCGGTCCCGGCCACCACCGGCTCCGAGCGCGTCGATCCCACGCTGTACCTCCACCCGGCCACCCTCGCCCGCCTGGGCAGCCTCGAGCTGCGCGCCAAGATGATCGTCGAGGGCGTCATGAGCGGGGCCCATCGCAGCCCCTACCAGGGCCAATCCGTTGAGTTCGCCCAGCACCGCCAGTATGTCGCGGGCGATGACCTGCGCCACCTCGACTGGAAGGTCTATGGCCGTAGCGACAAGCTGTACCTCAAGCAGTACCAACAAGAAACCAACCTGGACCTGGTGGTGCTGGTCGACGCCAGCGGCTCGATGCAATACGGCAGCCGGACCTTCGCCGACGCCGCCGCCACGGGGGCCTCGACCGGCCCGAGCGGCCAGAGCAACTGGCGCAAGATCGACCACGCCACCGCCCTGGCCGCCGCCCTGTGCTACGTCACCCTGCGTCAGGGCGATCGCGTGGGCCTCTATACCTTCTCGGATGGCATCCTGGGGGGCGTCGAGCGTTCCAGCAGCCAGGGCAGCTGGCGGCGCATCGTGTCGGCCCTGGCCCAGGCCCCCGTCGATGGCCAGGCCGACTTCGGCCGCGTCTTCGACCAGGCCCTGGGCAAGCTGAACAACAAGTGTTTGCTGGTGGTGATCAGCGACTTCTTCACCGACACCAGCGTGCTCGAGGCGGGCTGGGCCCGGGCCAAGCACCGCGGCCACGACGCCATCGCCTTCCAGGTGCTCGACCAGAGCGAGACCGACTTCGCCTTCAAGGACCCGGCTCCATTTGAAGGGTTGGAGGGCGAGGGCCGCCTGCGCATCGACCCCCGCGCCATCCGCCCCGCGTACATCGAAGCCCTGGCCGAGCACACCAAGGCCCTGGAGCGCGGCCTGCGGCGCGTGGGCTTCGACTTCCACCGCCTGAGCACCCACGACTGGCTCGGGCCGCCCCTGGCCGCCTACGCCGCCCGGCGTGAGAGCCTGCTCAAGCGGAGCAAGATGGGGTAGGAAGCAGGCATCGGGCATCGGGCACCGGGCACCGGGCATCAGGGGGAGGAAGAGGGCAGTTGGAAGCAGGCGACAAGCCATTACGACGAACGCTCGGGCGCGCTCTTCTCCCTCCCCCGCCCCCGGCGGGGGAGGTGGCGGCGTCTTCGCCGCCGGAGGGGGTCTTCGAGCGTGCAAGGGCGTGGAACGGGGAAACCTGCGCACAGGGACGCCCGAAGACCCCCTCCGCCTCGGAAGACCTCGGCACCTCCAGCGCCGGGGGCGGGGGAGGGAGTCGGAGCATCGCCCCATCGTGCTGTCCGACAGGGCCGTTGCGCTCCGCGACGAGGCAGTGGCGCTCCGCAACCGCCCAATTATCCGGACCACTCGCCCGAGACCCTAAGGGATTCACCCCATGAACTTCGTGAATCCCCTCATCCTCGCGGCCGGGCTGGCGGCCATCGCCATCCCCATCGCCATCCACCTGCTGATGCGTCGGAGGCGCAAGCCGACCCCCTGGGCGGCCATGCGGTTCCTGATGGAGGCCATTCGCCGCCGCCGCCGCCGGCTCCAGCTCGAACGGCTGCTGCTGCTGGCCGTGCGGTGCCTCTTGGTGGCCGCCATCGCGATGGCCCTGGGCCGGCCCACGATCCGGGGGCTTTTGGGCGATTCGCCCTTCGGCTCGGCGGCGGTGACCCTGGCCATCGTGATCGACGACTCGATCGCGTCGGGCGCGCCCGACCAAGGGGATGCCACCGCGCTGGATCGGCACAAGGCCATGGCCGTTGAGCTGCTCGAAAGCCTCCGCCCCGAGCGTGGCGACCGGGCGATCCTGGTGCCGCTGTCGGGTCCGCTCGCCGGCGAGGCCGACCTGTCCGAGGCCAGCGCGCTCGCGCCCACCAGCGACCTTGGGACCATCAGCCAGTTCCTCGAAGATCTCTCGCCCACCGACGCCGCCGCCGATGCCGCTGGTGCGCTGGCCCTCGTGGCCGAGCGATTGGCGGCCGCCACGCCGTCGGCCAGCACGGCAATCACCCAGCGGCCGCCTTCCTG
>CAYGTM010000479.1:0-2083 GCA_964352795.1 uncultured Phycisphaera sp. | reverse complement strand
CTCCCTCCCGGTGCGCAGGCCGAGCGGCGCGTCGCCCGGGGGCGTGCCGGCGGCGATGCTCGTGTACGAAGCGCTCGACCTGCGCCGCCACCCGCTGACCGACATTGATGTGCTCTCGGTTTGGGAAACCCGCGACTATTTCGCCGTCCACAGCCTCGACACACGCGATTCGGGCGGTCGCATGGATGGCTGGCGGGGTTGCCCGTTCATGCTCTTCCACGCCATCACCCCGAACCCGAACAACCCGGGTTCGGACGCGGCACGAGTGTCGTATGTCGGCGGGCCGGTCCTGAGCACCAATGTCATCATGTTGCGCTCGCCGACGGAGCTGATTCAGTCCCGCGATCACGCGTTCATGACCGTGGGCCCGGTCGCGCACGCACGGGGCATGGTGTACCGAAGCCGGCTCGAGCCGGGGTTCGACGGTTTCTTTGTGATCCGCCCCGCGCCCTTCGACGCGCCGACCGAGCCAGTGGGAACACTGGGCCCCAAGGCCGCGATGCTCGCCGATGGCCCCCAGGGGCTCGTGCGCGTCATGGTGAGCGCCAACAGCCGTGGCACGCGGGGGGCGATCCATCCGCAGCCTTGGCCCGAAAACTTCGCGCACGGCCTGGTCCAAGCGCTCATGCCCCAGATGGCAGGCGTGCTCATGCGGCCTTCGACACTGCTCGACGAACAGGGAGGGTGGTTTGGCCTTGACACGACGGCCAGCACGCCCGAGGGCATCCTGATCCGCAGGCTCCACACACGCACGGATGGCTGGGGTGACTTCACCCGCTTCGGCTCGGGCACGCTGCCCGGCGTCAGCCGAGGCCCCGGGCCGGCGACCAGCGTGTCCCCAGGTGGAGAGTTCCATCTTCGGTGCGGGCCCGTTCCGGGCAGCCTGCTGGTGGCCGACGCTCCGCTGGTCGTGCGTTCGACGCTGCTGGCCTTCCCGGGTTCGAGCGGCCTCGAGTGGTATCCCGAGCGGGGCTTCATGCAGGACGGCCAGGGGATCGCGCTCGGCGATGTCGAGCACGTCGAGCTCGACACGACGCGGGCGACCCGGACCCTGAACGACGCGGACACATTCACCAACGACACGGAACTCGTCCTTGCCGTCCGGGTCGACGTGCGCGTGGGCGACGCCATCGTGGTGATGAACGGGCCCGGCCCCGGTGCCGTGTCGGTGGTCGTGGGCGTGCAGGCAGGCGCCGAGGCGACGACGGTACAACTCTCCCATCCGTTCGGCGTGCGGCCCTTGCCCGGTGCGAGGTTGCACATCGGCCCCTGGCGTTTCGTGTCCGTCGAGCACCGCTTCGACGCTGTCGACGAGAACGACGAGCGCAACTGGCGCGGTCAGGTCCTGCGTTCGGTCGACGACGGCAACATCGGCATCATGGTCTACGCCATCAGCGCCTGGCGCCCGGACGTGGACGGATTCCTGTTCGGCACGGCCGGCCAAGGTGGGCAGGGGTACACGCCGCAACTGGCACACTCCTTCCCCGGCGCGACGGCGGCGTGGGCGCGCGAGTCGGAAGCCGATGTCTGGATCCAGGGCATCGCCGGCCAAGGCTCGTCGCCATCCACCATGCTCGACTACCTCGACGTGCTCCGCGCGGGATTGGGTGACGATGCCGAGATCATCTGGGCCTCCGACGCGGTCCACGCGCATACGACGCACGATCGGTGGCATTGGTTCCTGCGGGACGAGGCCGACGGCGCGAGCGTGCCGGCGATCTTCGCGGTCGGGCATCCTCGCATCGGCTCGTATTATGAGCAGGTGGCCAGCGGGATGCGCACCGACGGCGCGCACTTCTCGGTCTTTGGGAACAAGGTCATCGCCCAAGCCTGGCTCGACCAGCTCCGCGTGCTGACCGGCGGCTCGTGCCCCGTGGCCGACTACAACCTCGACGGCACGGTCGACGTGTTCGACCTCATCGCATTCCAGACCGACTGGGACGCCCGCAACCCCCGGGCCGACCTGGACGGCGACGGCCAGTTCCTGATCTTCGACTTCCTCGTCCTCCTGACGGCCATCGAAAACTGCGCCTGATCCCCAGATCGAACCCCACCGAACCCGGACCACGGTGCGGGGATATAT
>CAYGTM010000478.1:0-2084 GCA_964352795.1 uncultured Phycisphaera sp. | reverse complement strand
GCTACGAGCCCATCACCAAGATGTGCGGCGGCAAGGTGGTCGAGGTGGACCTGAGGCCCGAGGACGGCTTCGTGCTCACGCCCGCCGCGCTGCGCAAGGCCATCACGCCGCGCACGCGCATCGTGGTCATCAACACGCCCAGCAATCCCTGCGGTGCCGTGTTCTCGCGCGCGGCGCTGGCGGAGATCGCCGAGGTGCTGGGCGACGCGGCCCGGGCCATCGCGCCGAATCTTGTCGTCGTGACCGACGAGATCTATGAGAAGCTGGTGTTCGACGGGCTCGAGCACGTGTCGATCGGCTCGATGCCACAAGTTGCCGATCGCACGCTGACCATCAACGCCCTGAGCAAGAGCTACGCCATGACCGGCTGGCGCGTGGGCTACGCGGCGGCTGGTGGCACGCTGGCCCGGGAACTCATCCCCGCGATGGCGCGCATCCAGGCGCAGACGATTACGAACATCACGTCGTTCCTGTACCCGGCCATCTCGGTCGCGTTCGAGCAATCGGCGGCCGATATCGAACGGTTCCGCGGCACGTTCGAGAAGCGGCGCGATCTGGTGATGAAGTTGCTCGAGGGTGTCGACGGCGTCGAGACGGCCCGGCCCCAGGGCGCGATGTACGCCTTCCCGCGCGTGGCGGGCCACTACGGCAAGACCAGCGCGGGCGGGGCGAAGGTCGCCGATTCGCTGAGCTTCTGCGAGGCCCTGCTGGAAGAGCATGGCGTGGCGATGGTGCCCGGCGGCGCCTTCGGCGGCCGCGGCGACGAGCATGTGCGTATCAGCTATGCCTGCTCGGAAGCCGACATCCGCAAGGGCATCGAGCGCATCGGAGCGTTCGTGAAGGGCCTGCGTTAGCGGGCGATTACTTTCCAATCAGTACGGCGATTCGTGCGGCCAGGTCCGCATTCTCTCGCACGAGGGCGAGGTTGGCGCGGAGCGTGCGGCCGTCGGAGATGCGATGTAAGGTATCGAGGATGGCCGGCGTGGCGGCGCGGCCCTGCACGGCGGGCGTGGCGTTCTGGGCCTCGTGCAGCCAGTGGTGCCACAGGTGGGGCTCGATGGCGTGCTCGGCGGGCACGGGCTGGACGACGAGCACGCCCCTGCCGGTTTGCGCCAGGTGATGGCGCGCGAAGGCGGCGATGCCGGCGGCATCGTCGAACGTCGCGTCGACGCCCGACTCGCTATCGGTGAGGTAGAACGCGGGAAAGGTTTCGGTGTTGTAGCCCAGCACGGGGATGCCGAGCGTTTCGAGCAGTTCGCGCGTGGAGGCGACGTCGAGGATGGCCTTGACGCCGCTGGAAACCACCGCGACGGGGTGCTGCGTGAGGGCGGTGAGGTCGGCGCTGATGTCCAGGCGCTGGGCGAGGTTGTGATGCACGCCGCCCAGCCCGCCGGTGGCCATGACGCGGATGCCCGCGCCCGCGGCGAGTTGCACCGTGGCGCTGACGGTGGTGGCCGCGGTGGCGCGCTGGTGGATGAGCGGACCGAGATTCGCGGTGTTGGCCTTGTGGATGACGGGCCGAGAGAGGAAGTCGGCCAGTTCATCGTGGGTCAAGCCGACAATCGGCACGCCGTCGTGGACGCCGATGGTGGCCGGGCGGGCCCCATGGGCTTCGATGATGTCGTCGAGTTCGGTGGCCAACGGCAGGCCTTGGCCCGTGGGCAGGCCGTGGGCGAGCAGGGTTGTTTCGAGCGCCACGACCGCACGCCCGGCAACGCGACGCACGGTGTTGGTGCGAGGCGTCGGGGCGTGCTGGTGTTCCGGCATGACCGGAGCGTATGCGTCAGAGGTGTTGCTTTGAGGCGACCGCTTTAGGCAACCATGTCCTTGAGGCCCTTGAGGGGGCGGACCTTGACGACGTTGCGGGCGGGCTTGGCCTTGAAGGTGGTCATCTCGCCGGTGAAGGGGTTGATGCCCTTGCGGGACTTGGTGGCGGGCTTGCGTTGGACGGTGACCTTCATGAGGCCCGGGACGTTGAAGGTGCCGGCGTTGCCCTTCTTGAGGTCGGCCGAGATCATGGCACCCATGGTGTCGAAGACGGCGGCGACCTCCTTCTTGGAGATGCCCACGTGCTCGGCGATGGT
>CAYGTM010000477.1:0-2101 GCA_964352795.1 uncultured Phycisphaera sp. | reverse complement strand
GTGCACGGCCCCGAAGCTGCCGGTGATGCCCTGGCAGATGACCTTGGTCGAAGCGGCGACGAGCACGGCCATGGCCACCTCCGGTGGGGGGTTGTGGGGGTCTGAACGATCCGACCGTTCAGCGTAGGCCCCCGGGGGCGGGCTCTATACGCTATGGCCATGCGACGCACGCTCCCCGCCGTGGCTCTGCTGGCCGCCCTGATGATCCCGGCCGGGCTTTCCGGCTGCACGCCCACGCGAGATCCGCTTGTGGGACCGATCCTTGGCGACCCGCCGCCGCCCGACTTCGACCCCTCGCGTCTCGAGCCCATCCTCATGAGCCAGGGCTTCCAGTGGACGGGCGTGGCCGCGACCGACACCGGCCGCGTGTTCGTGAGCTTTCCCAACTGGGCGGGGCCCTCCCGCTGGGCGGTGGCCGAGCTCGTCGACGGCGTGCAGCGGCCCTACCCCGATGGCCAGTGGAACCGCTGGCCGCCGGCCGAGAGTGAACTCGAGACCGACCCGGCGTACCGCTTCGTGTGCGTGCAGAGCGTCTATGCCGACGCGAAGGGCCGCCTGTGGATCCTCGACCCCGCCAGCCCGAAGATGGCCGGCGTGGTGCCGGGCGCGGCGAAGCTGGTCGAGGTTGACCTGGATACCGACCAGGTCGTCCGCGTGATCCGCTTCGATGCGTCCATCGCGCCCGAGAAGAGTTATCTGAATGACGTGCGCGTTGATGTCGAGCGCAACATCGCGTTCATCACCGATTCGGGATTGGGTGCGATCGTGGTCGTCGACCTCAACACCAACCAGTCCCGCCGCGTCCTGGCCAACCACAACAGCACCAGGGCCGAAGAGGGCGTGGTCCCGAACATCGGCGGCCGCGAACTGCGCATCGGCCAAACCCCCACCGGGCAGGTGCCGCAGATCCACGCCGACGGCATCGCCTACAACCCCGCCGATGATCATGTGTATTACCAGGCCCTCACCGCCCGGACCCTCTATCGCATCCCCGCCTCGGTGCTCGCCGACGCCTGCGCCACCGACCGTGCCATCACGATGGCCGTCGAGCGCGTCGGCCCCAGCGTCATGACCGATGGCATGGCCGCCGACGCGGCGGGCAACATCTACTTCACCGCCCTGGAATACGACGCCATCCGCTACCGCACGCCCGACGGCCGCTACCGCGTGCTCGTCCACGATGAACGCCTCGCCTGGCCCGACAGCCTGGCCATCACGCCCGATGGGCTGTACATCACCACCAGCCGCATCCATGAGACCAAGGCCTTCAGCTTCGACGGCCTCATGCCCCGCGAGCCCTACGGCCTCTGGCTCGCGCCCTTGCCGCAGTAGGCCGCAACCCGCCGCCCGCCGCGCCCGTACCACCGGCTCATGCGCGCCCTCCGAATCATCCTCGCCGCGTCCCTCTACCTCGGCCTCGCGGCGGCCATCACCATCGCCAGCGCCTGGGCCATCCACCGCGTGCACTTCCAGCGCCTGGCCGGGGCGGGCGTGATGCTCGAACTGGCCGGTTCTTCGGCGATGGGAACCTTCACCAAAGAAGAATGGGCCACGCTGCGCCCCGTGCCAGAGGGGCTCGACCAGCCCGGGGGCCTCACCATCCGCCCCATCCGCAGCGGCGGCACGCGGCTGTGGGGCTGGCAAGGCCGGGCGACGCTCTCGCGCGTGATGCAGGACCACGCCGGTGGCACGCTGGACACCACCGACATGCTCGCCGAGTTCAGCGCCGGCTGGCCGATGCTGGCAATGCGCCACGCCGACCACGGCGTGAGCGCCGCGCGCACGCCCAACGCCCCGACCGCGCCGCCCACGCCGCCGGCGAGTTCCCTCCACGGCCTGACGCTCCACCACGGCGCGACGCCGGGCACGACGGCCTTCGCCCGCGCCGCCTTGCCCCTGCGGCCGATCTGGCCGGGGTTTCTTATCAACACCGGGCTCACCGCCGCGCTGCTCGCGCTGCTGGTGCACGGCTCGCGGCCCGTCCGCGTGCTCGTGCGCCGCTATCGGGGCCACTGCCCGGCCTGCGGCTACGACCAGGCGGGGCTGGAGCCATCCACCCCCTGCCCCGAGTGCGGCCGCGCGGCCCCCGCCTGATCGCGGC
>CAYGTM010000476.1:0-2105 GCA_964352795.1 uncultured Phycisphaera sp. | reverse complement strand
CGGGCGTGAAGGACACCATCCTGACCGACACGGAATCGTACATGGCCGGCATGGTGGACATCATCGACGGCTTCGCCAAGAGCACCGGCAACCCCGAGGTGTACGCCCTGGCGGGCATCCCAGCGCCCAAGAAGCCCACCGCGCGCACCGAGGCGCCCCTGCCCACCGACCCGCGCACCTTCATCTCGCCCGGCGGCACGGTCACCTTCGCCTTCTCGGTGGTCTCCGGGGGCGGGGCGGTGTACCCCGTGCAGCGACGAACCATCACGCTCGAGGGCTTCAACGGCCCGTGGGTCGACATGGGCTTTGCCACCAGCCTGAAGCGCTTCACCGACAACAACGCCCAGGCTGGCGTGGCCGGGTACGCGTATCGGGCCGCCACGCGGCTGACCAACGGCGTGCAAAGCGAGTGGAGCGACTGGGGCGTGGCCAACCTGGGCGCCGAGCCCCAGGAGATGGACATGGCGCTGGCCAAGGCCAAGGCCGACCTCGACGAGCAGGCACCGCCGGCCGCCCAGGCGTCCTGATCGCTCCGGGGCTTTCCATACACCATGACAACGCAACCGCAAGGGCCCAGCACGGGCCCTTGCGTTGTTGGCCTCGGGCGTGGGCGGCGGGAGTCTCGACCGTGGCCTTGCCTTCGGCCTCTTGGGCGATCGCCCGCCAAGCCTACCGCCGCAAAACCCTCTCACACCATGCCCTTCTCGAGCGTTCTGAAGCAGATGAGGATGCAGCCGAGCGTGAGGAATGCCTGCTCGCGTGAGGAACGCCAGATGGATGTCGGCGCGGCGTTCGTGACGCACGCGCACCCTTCGGAACTCGCGGGGCCACGAGATTCGCGAAGGCGTCGCCCAACGGCAGCCGCGGCTTGGCCATGTCGCGCCCGCTTGCACAACGAGCTCAACCCAAAGGACGTGCCGTTGTGTTCAAGGGTCTTAGGCGTACGCGTGCAGCCCCGCCAGCAGCAGGTTCACCCCAAAGTACGTCCACAGCATGATGCCGAAGCCCGCGACGCTGAGCCAAGCGGTCAGCAGGGCCTTGCCCTGGCCCATGATGAGCCGCACATGGATGACGATGAGGTAGACGATCCAGGTGATGAGGGCCCAGGTTTCTTTGGGGTCCCACGCCCACCACCTTCCCCACGAGTGATCGGCCCACCACGCGCCCAACAGGATGCCAACTCCAAGCGTCCAGAAGGCGAGTTGGAGCACGGTCATCTGGGCCTTGTCGAGGTCGTCTAAGGTTCGCGCCAGCGTGCGTGGCTGGTCGGCTGCGGTGTCCCCGTGCAGGGCGACCGACGCGGCGAGTTGCGCGCCCTGCCGCTTGCTCAGGAGCGACACGAGCAAGTAGAACACACTACATAAGAAGCCGACGGTGATGAGGCCGTAACTGACCAAGACCGTGGTCACATGGTACTTCAGGAGCACGCTGGTGTTCAGGATCGCCGCCTCGCGGCCGATGGCAGCGCCGGGGATGGCCGTCTGCGTCGCGGCGATCAGCACGAGGAAGCCCACGCCCGCGGCGGCGGCCCCGAAGAGCCATTGGCGTTTCAAGAGCATCAGCCCGCTGGCGACAAGAGCGGCGAACAGGCTCAGGCCCACCATCGACTCGAACTGGTTCTGGATGGCAAAGCGCTCCGAGATGATGCACCGCAGCACGAAGCCCGACCCATGCAAAACCACGGCACCCGCGAGCAGGCCGACGCCCAAACCAATCAGCCACTTGCGACCCGTGCCGAACGCCAGCACCAGGGCGAGAAAACTCAGGCCATACACCCACATGCCCAGGTCGAAGAAGCGGCCGTTGTTATACATCAACTCGACGCGGGCGCGGCCGGCCGGGTGCGTGCCCGGGTGGATCGAGGCGAGTTGCTGGGCGAACGTTCCGATGGCGGCGTTGGCGGCTTGGGCGTCCAGGGCACGCCACGCGCGGCCGAGTTCGAGGGCCGCCGCGCGGGCCGGATGGTCGGTGGGAAGATCCTCGACATGGACCCATTGCTGGTCGTTGGTTTCGGGCGCGACCACCCGTAGCGTCGCGCCCGCGCCGGCGGCCACGCGCAGGGCGATCTCGGCCTGGCCGATCGATCGCCGCCCGGGGTCTAGATG
>CAYGTM010000475.1:0-2117 GCA_964352795.1 uncultured Phycisphaera sp. | reverse complement strand
GCGACGGGCAGGTGGGTGTGGATGGTGCAGCGTGCGATGTCCATCACCGGGCGCAGGGCCCCGCCCAGCGCGCCGCCGGGGTGGCGGCGGGCAAAATCAGCATCGGTGAAGCCACGACGAGCCGCGGCGGCGATGGCCAGGGCATCGCCCAATGCCAGCGTCGCCGTGGTCGACGCCGTGGGCGCGCTGAAGCGGGGATGCAGGGCTTCGTGACTGAGCCCGAGATACAACGGCACCGTCGCCAGGCGGCTGAGCGGGTCGGCCTGCTCACCAGCCCCAGGCTTTCGACCGGTGATCGTGATGATCGGCAGCTTGTCCTGCCGCAACAGCCCGCACAGGGCCACGACCTCGGCGGTCTTGCCGCTGAACGAGAGCGCCAGCACCAAGTCGCTCGGCCGGAAGCGGCCAAGGTCGCCGTGGGCGGCTTCCGTTGGATGGACGAGATGGCTCGGAATCCCCAGACTCGCCATCGTCGCGCTGATCTTGGCGCCGACATGGCCGCTCTTGCCCAGCCCGGTCACCAGCACCGTGCCCCCCGACCGGGCGCAGGCGTCGATCATCTCGACCGCCTTGCCAAAACCCTCGGGAAGGTCGGCCAGCGCCCCCACCGCCGCCGCCTCTTCACGAAGCAGCCTGCTGGCCAACTCAAGATGCGCTGTCGTCTCGGGCGTGGTCATTGTTTTCGTGGGGGTCGTCATCGGTCAGGGTACGCCAATCTCCCCCGGCCGAAGGTCGCTCCACCCCTGATGCCCGATGCCTGATGTCCAGTGCCCTCTCTTCCCAATGCCTAATCCCCAATCCCTAATGCCTTCCCACCCATACACTCCTCCATGGACGCCACCGGCCCCGCCATCGCCGTCGACGCCTTCGAGGGGCCCATGGACCTGCTGTTGCACTTGGTCCGCGTCCACGAGGTCGACATCCACGACATCCCCGTCGCCCTCATCGCCGAGCGATACATGCAGGCCATCAGCGACCTGACCCGCATCGACATCGACACCGCCGGCGAGTTCCTGGTGATGGCCGCCACCCTGGCCGAGATCAAGAGCCGCGTCGTGGCGGCCGAGAATCTGAGCCCCGAAGACGCCGAACTGGCCCGCCGCCAGCACACGCGCGAGGACAAACAGGCCCAGGACCCGCGGGCCGAGCTCGTCCGCCAGCTCCTCGAATACAAGCGATTACGCGAGCGCGCCGACGCGCTCGAGGAACGGCTGGCCGTCTGGCAGAGCCGGGCCCGCGTGGCGCCGGCCCTGCGTCCATCACGAGATGACGCCGAGGAAGATCTGGCCCTCGACATGGACGACCTGAGCCTGACGGATCTTGTCGAGGCCTTCGAGCGCATCGCCAGCGCCATCCAGTTCGACCGCCTGGGCGAGCACACGATCTCGTTCGAGGACACCCCGATCGAACTGCACGCGACGGACATCCTCGACCGCTTGGGTCGATTGGAGCAAACCGGAGAGCGCCCGAGGCTGTCGTTCCGCGAGCTCTTTGCGGGTGCGTCACGGGTCGAGATCATCGGTCTGTTCATCGCGACGCTCGAACTGACCCGGCAGCGGAAGATCGCCGTCGAGCATGACCCGGAGACCGGGATGATCCTGATCGAACGCCGCGAGGACGATGGGGATAGCGAGAACTCGATTGCGCCGATCCCGGCTTCTGGTGAGCCAGAGCGAGCTTCAGGCGAGTGAGCCGACGAAGCGGCTCAGCCGGTCCATGCCCGCGTGGATCTGGTCCTCGCCGCAGGCGAAGCTGAGTCTGATGCATCTGTCGCCACAGCCTCCGAAGTCTTCTCCCGGCACGACCGCGACCATTTCTTCGTCGAGCAACGCCGCCGCGAAGCTCAGGGCTGAGTCGATGGCTGTGCCGTTGGCGGATCGCTTGCCGAAATGAGCCGAGACATCGGCGAAGACATAGAACGCGCCCTCGGGCGTCGGGAACGAGAGTCCCGGGATCTCCCGCATCCGCCGTTCGATGATTACGGCCCGCTCGGCGAAGGCCCGGGAGGCCGTCGGTGCCATAGCCCAGCGCCCGGCCCTCGAGGGCGGCCACCAGCGCGGCGCCTTCGGCGTGCGTGCGGGCGAGGGTCAGCCAGGCGTCAAGCAGCGGCACCTGCG
>CAYGTM010000474.1:0-2117 GCA_964352795.1 uncultured Phycisphaera sp. | reverse complement strand
GGTGTCGGCGAAGCGGCCGGCGTATTCGGGATTGGCGTCGGCGTCGGTGGGGGGGCTGAGCCCCTCGAAGGAATCGAGGGCGAAGTGGCCCGAGCCGTCGTAGGCGGAGTCGTGCGATTGCATGGCGCGGCAGAGCAGGTAGGACGCCAGGCCGCGATAGACGCCGGCCTCGGCGGTGGCACCGGGCAGGCCAAGAGTGAGGCGGAACATCTGGGTGAGGTGGTAGAAGCGGGGCCGGCGCCAGGCGTTGTCGCACATGCCGGTGAGGGCCAGGCCTTGGTCGTAGGCGTGGGTGAAGGCGTCGTTGGCGTCGACGATGCGATGCTGGACGGGCTCATTGATGGAGATGGCGGCGTGGGGCATGCCCAGACCATCGGAGCGGGATGGAAGCGGCCTTGAGGGAATCGGGCTGAGGGATTCGGTCAGGGCGCTGGCTCGTCGGCTTCGGGCTCTTCGGGCTCGTCTTCATCGGGGGTGGACGGCCAGCGGGTGTTGTCGGGATCAATGTCGGGCAGCAGGTCCTGGGGATCGACGATGGCGCGGCGGAGGGTGCGGCCTTCGAGGGGAATCTCGAACGAACGCTCGCGGGTGGTGGCCCAGGCCTCGACGGGGAAGAAGCGGCGATCGAACGAGCCGTCGTCGAACTGGACGACGACCTCCGCGGGCATGACCATCTCGCCCAGCGAGCGGACGGTGATGGTGACGGTGGGGACGTAGGGCTTCTCGGGCTCGCCTTGCTCGTCATCGTTCTCGCTGGCCGTTTCGTCATTGGTTTCGGGTTCTGGCTCGGTGCTGAAGGCGACCTCGATGGCCTGGTCGAGATCGCCGTCCTCGAGGAACCACTGGCGGAAGAACCAGGCCAGGTCGGTGCCGGCGGCGTCTTCCATCGTGCGGAAGAAGTCGGCGGGCTGGGGGCTCTTGAAGGCCCAGCGGCGGACGTACTCCTTGAAGGCGTAGTCGAAGCGCTCTGGGCCCAGCACGACCTCTCGCAACAGGTGCAGGCCCAGGGCGGTCTTGCGGTATTGCAGGCGGCCCAGCAGGCCGGGCAGGTTGCGATCGGGGAAGGTGGCGATGGGCTGGTTGCGGCCCCGGGCCAGTTCCATGGTTTGCTGGCGGGCGCGGCCGGGGTCGATGTCCTGGCCTCGGAAGTTGGCCAGCGAGTGCATGCCGATGAAGGTGTTGAAGCCCTCGTCCATCCAGGCATGGCGTCGCTCATCGGTGTTCACGATCATGGGGAACCAGGTGTGGCCGACCTCGTGGTCGGTGACGAACAGCGGGCCGCGGCCGGTGCGTCCGCCGCAGAAGACGATCATGGGATATTCCATGCCGCCTTCGGGCCCGTTGACGTTGGTCATCTGCGGGTATGGATAGGGATAGAGGAAGTCGCTGTAGTACTCGATGGAGTGGGCGACGTATTGGGTGGAGCCGCCCTGCTCGGCCTCTGGCTTCCAGGCTTCGGCCTCGTCGGGATAGAGAGATTGGCAGAGCACGGTGGCGTCGTTGCCGTCCAGGTTCTTGATGGTCACGGCGCAGGCGTCCCAGATGAAGGCGTCGCTGGCGGCCCATGCGAAGGTGCGGATGTTGTCGCCCTTGAACTTCCAGGTGAGCGGGCCGTCGCCGGCGGGGCGGCTGGCGGGGTCGCCGATTTCCTCGGCGGTGCGGATCATCACGGTTTGGCGGCTGTTTCTAGCCTTTTCGAGGCGATCGCGTTGGGTTTGCGTCAGAACCTGGCGTGGGTTTTGCAGCACGCCCGAGCCGGCCACGAGGTACGAGCGTGGCACGGTGATGTTGACCTCGTAGGAACCGAAGTTGGTGTAGAACTCGCCGCTGCCGGCGTATGGAAGCGTGTTCCAGCCGTGGACGTCGTCGTAGTTGCACACATGGGGGAACCACTGGGCGTACTCGAAGATACGGCCCTGGTCGACGTCTTCGGCACCCATGCGGCGGAGGTAGGGCGGCATGTCGAAGGCGAACTCGAGCTCGAAGGCGAACCTCTGGCCGGGCTTCAGGGGGCGCGGGAGCTCGATACGGGCGAGGGTGTCGTAGACGGTGAACTTGAGGTCGGTATTGCCCGAGCGGATGTGGGGGATGTCGTAGCCGCCGTCGAAGTCCTCATC
>CAYGTM010000473.1:0-2131 GCA_964352795.1 uncultured Phycisphaera sp. | reverse complement strand
TGTTCATCCAGTACGACCGCCAGGCCGACGGCTCGCTCCGCGGCCTGCCCGCCAAGCACGTGGACACCGGCATGGGCCTGGAGCGCGTGCTGAGCGTGCTGCAAAACAAGCCCAGCAACTACGACACCGACCTGTTCACGCCGATCTTCGACGCCATCAGCAGGATGACCGGCACGCGGGCGTACTCGGGGAAGCTCGGTGCGGCGGATGAGGGGCAGGTCGACTTCGCGTACCGCGTGGTTGCCGACCATGCGCGGGCGTTGACGTTCGCGCTTACCGATGGGGCCGTGCCGGGCAATGAGGGGCGGGGCTATGTGCTGCGCCGCATCCTGCGCCGGGCCGTGCGCATGGGCTGGCAGAAGCTGGGCGCGAAGCCGGGCTTCCTGAGCGAGCTGGTGCCGGTGATCGTGCAGCACTACGGCGAGGCCTTCCCCGAGTTGAAGCGCAACCCGGAGCGCGTGGCGGGGCTTATTCGGGAGGAGGAGGAGAGCTTCGGGCGGACGATGGAGCGGGGGGTGAAACTGTTTGATGACATCGCCGACGGCAGCGGCAAGGCCATCTCCGGCGCCGACGCCTTCCAGCTCTACGACACCTTCGGCTTCCCCCTCGACCTCACCCAAGTGATGGCCGAGGAGCGCGGGCTGACCATCGATGTCGAGGGCTTCCACGCCGCCATGGCCGAGCAGCGTGAGCAGTCACGCGCGGGGGCTAAGGGTGGGGCCGAGGCGGGGCTGGCGCTCGACGGCGAGGCCATCGCCAAGCTCCAGCACCTGAAGGTCAAGCCCACCAGCGACGTGGACAAGTTCCACGGCCGCGAGGTCCGCGCCCGCGTCAAGGCCATCTGGAACGGGCACGACTTCGACGAGCACGCCCAGGCCAGCGGCCGGCCAGATCCCGTGGGCGTGGTGCTCGACGTGACCAACTTCTACGCCGAGATGGGCGGGCAGCAGGCCGACCACGGCCGCATGTTCGTGAGCAAGGAAGCCAAGACCAGCGTGCATGACAGCCACCACGGCGGCGAGTTTCGCGTGGAGGGCGTCAAGAGTTACGGCGGGTATGTGTTGCACGCGGGCCGCATGATGCGCGGCGAGCTGCGCGTGGGCGACGAGGTGACGCTGAACCTGGACCAGCAGCGCCGGCTGAACCTGGCGGCCAACCACACGAGCACGCACCTCTTCAACTACGCCCTGCGCGAGGTTGTCGGCGGGCAGACGCCTCCCGAGCAGCGCGGGTCGATGGTCGCCGAAGATCGGCTGCGGTTCGACTTCGACGCCAGCGGGCCCATCGCGCCGGCCGATCTGGGCCGGATGGAGACCATCGTGCGCCAGGTCATCGAGCAGGACCACCCGGTGTACGCCGACCTGGCACCGCTGGACAAGGCGATGGAGGTCAACGGCCTGCGTGCGGTGTTCGGCGAGAAGTATCCCAACCCGGTGCGCGTGGTGTCGATCGGCGCGCCGGTGGAAGATCTCGTGGCCGACCCGAAGAACGCGAAGTGGATGGAGTATTCCATCGAACTGTGCGGCGGCACGCACCTGGCGACGACGGCCCAGGCCGAGTCGTTTGCCATCGTGCACGAAGAGGGCGTGGCCAAGGGCATCCGCCGAGTCGTGGCTGTGACCAGGCAAGAGGCCCGCAAGGCCATCGCCCAGGCCAACGCGCTGGCCGTGGTGCTTCAAGAAGCCGCGAAACTGAGCGATGAAGACCTGGAACCCGAGATCGCGCGGCTGGGGCGGATGATCGACGAGGCTGTCGTGCCCGTGGCGCGCAAGGACGAGTTGCGTACGGCGCTCGGCGCGTTGCAAGACCGCGCCAAGCAGGCGCGCAAGGCCCTGGCCCAGCAGGCCGGCAAGAAGGCCGTCGAGCAGGCCAAGACGCTGGCCCAGAGCACGGGCGACGGCAACCCGGTGGTGGCGATCATCGACGCGATGGGCGACCGCGGCGCGTTGCAGTCGGCGCTCACCGAGGTGCGCCGGGTGCTGCCCGATTCGCCCATTATGCTGCTGAGCCTTGACCCCGAGGGCAAGGTTGCCCTTCTCGCCGACGTTCCCCAGACCGCCGTCACGCGGGGGCTCAAGGCGGGCGACTGGGTGCGCGAGGTGGCCCTGATCGTGGGCGGCAAGGGCGGCGG
>CAYGTM010000472.1:0-2138 GCA_964352795.1 uncultured Phycisphaera sp. | reverse complement strand
GATCGGCGGCGGCGTAGCATGACGGCCTTCCGGGGTGTAGCGCAGCTTGGTAGCGCGTCTCGTTCGGGACGAGAAGGTCGCAGGTTCGAATCCTGTCACCCCGATTGCAGCGGGCCGATCGAAAGATCGGCCCTTTGTATTGAACCACCGCTCACCGCGAATCGGAGATCGACCATGCTCAGCTTTTTCCAAAGCGTCTTGATGGCCGTGTTGTGCCTCGTGTTGCCGGCGATGGACGCGCCGGCCCCAGCGGTCACCTACCAGTCGATGCTCAACATCTATTGCGATGACGAATCTGGGCTCATCAGCATTCGCAAGATTGATCTCGCGTTCGCTCCCGCGGGGGAGATCAACATGAGCGTGGTCGTGACGGACTCAAACAACACGGTGCTCAAGACGCATGGGTTCTATCCCGACCCACGATGGCGCGAGGGTGTGTTCGCCCGCATGTCGGAGGTCGGCCCCGCCGACTTCCAACTCACCGAACCGGGCGTGTACAGCATCATCTTCCTCATCGACGGCAAGCCGATCTCACGGCTGCCCGTCGGGCTCGAGCAGACCTCCGAGGGCGACGATCCGTTCAACCCCGTGAAGACGTATCGCTTCCATGGGCTCTGGCAGGTCTATGGCTATCTCACGATGAACAGCTATGACGACAAGCCCTTCCCCGAGTTGAACCTCTGGCTGGGCGGCCGCGACCTCGCCGAGGGTGCCGAGAAGGACAACTTCGACGCGCACCTCAAGCGCGACGGCGAGGTGGTCGCCCACTCGAAGGACACGCAGGGCTACTTGGGCCAGGGGCATTTCAAGCCCACGAGCATCAGCCTCTACCACCCGCACACCCAGCGCGAGATTCCCAACGCCCAGCCGTTCATGCTGAGCGATTGGACGCAGACCGACGGCGACTACACGCTGGAGATCACACGCAAGTCCGATGGTGCGGTGATCCGCTCGTTCAGGGTCACCATCAAAGGCCAGAAGATCGAGCACCTCGACGCGACAAAGCTCGATTTCGAGCCGCACATCGATTACATCGCGCCCCGAGTCACCAAAAAGGGTTCGAGCATGTACGGCTTTGTCGAGGCGATCTGGTTGAAATCCGAGTAGCCCGCTTCGCTCAGCCGCGCTCAGCCCATCGCTGCCGCGCCGGCCGACGCCACGGCGTGGTCGTTCTCGACGGTGCTGCCCGAGACGCCGATGGCGCCGATGACCGTGCCGGTCGCGTCCTTCAGCGGCACACCACCAGGGAAGGTGATGAGCCCGCCGTTGGAATGCTCGATGTTGTAGAGCGAGCCGCCGGGCTGGCTGAGATTGCCGATGTCGCCGGTGTTCATGTCGAAGGCGCGTGCGGTGCGCGCCTTCTTGATCGAGATATCGATCGAGCCCAGCCACGCGCCGTCTTCACGGGCGAAGGCGACCAGGTTCATCCCCGAGTCGACCACCGCGATGTTCATTTTGGTCTTGATCTTCTTCGAGTGCTTGAGGGCGGCGGTCACCAACTTCTGGGCCTGTTCGAGGGTCATCGTCATCGTGTTCTTCTCCAATGCGGAATCCAGATCGTTCCAGCGGCAAACGGTTGTGATGCCGATAGCGTAGCCCATCCAACTGGTTGTTCCTGTTGCTCGTAGAACTCACGGTTACATGTATCGTGGTGATCGAAGATGGTCCTGGCTCAGGGCTGTTCTTCGAGCCAGCGGGTGGCCTTGGAGATGTGCGAGATCGAGTCGCCCTGCCACCCGTGCCCGCCGTCGTAGGTTTCCAGCGTGACGCGGGCTCCGGCGGCCGAGAGTTGGGTGGCGGCGGCTTGCGGGTAGGCCATCTCGATGAAGTCTTCGGGCGAGTGGAGGATGTAGAACGAGCGGCCCGCGCCGCCCTCGGGGAGCAGGTGCGGCTTGAAGACTGACATGATCACGACGGCGCCGCGGAATGGGGAGCCCTCGGCCATCGTCATGCGATACGCGACCGGCCCGCCCGATGACCATCCGAGAATAAAAATGCGCTCGGGGTCGATGGGGTAGTTGTCTCGCGCGCGGCGCGTGGCCTCGGTGATGACCGGTTCCATGAAGAAGCCGACCCGCTCGTCGGGGAGCGTGGCCGTGGGCCAGACAATCGAGGTGGGCGTGACGCCTGGGGGCGCG
>CAYGTM010000471.1:0-2146 GCA_964352795.1 uncultured Phycisphaera sp. | reverse complement strand
GTGCCAGATGTGGCGCAACGGCGTGCTGGCGGCGGGCTGCCTGTTCCTGGTTCTTCGTGGCGGCGGGCGGCTGTCGTTCGATCGCCTGCTGGTTCCGTCCAAAATCCGTACCGATGATCGTGAAGCCCCGTCGGGGCCCGCATCAACCAAGCCGGTCAGGCCCATGCCCTCCGATGCCGACATCCCCCTTGGCCCGGCCCGGCCGACCCCGCTATCATCTCCGCCCACGGGGCAGCCGCCGGCCGACAAACCGCCCAAGCCCCGCTGGGATTGATCCACGAACATTCCCGTCGCGCCCCATGCGAGAAGGTCTCGCCCGGGTGCCCAGGACCATGACGGAGGCCACCATGAGCCGTTTTTCCCGCTTCGGTGCCGGACCCAACAAGAAGAGCGTGATCCTGACCTCAGGCACCGGCGAGATTTACGTCGACTGGAAGGACGCCGACAATCTGCGTCGCATGATGAGCCCCAACGGCAAGATTTACGGCCGCAAGCGTCTGAGCACCACCGCCAAGGAGCAGGCCATGATCGCCCAGGCGATCAAGCGTGCCCGCTTCATGGGCCTGCTGCCCTACACCTCGGCCACGCTCTGATTCGAGCATGAGCGACACCGCGTCCCGCTCACGGGACTACACGGGCCTGCTGACCGCCTGCCGAAGCCTCACCGGCGATCGCGCGGCGCGGATGGCGGTCTTTGTTGATTGTGCGTGGGATGCTTTAGCGAACGAGGACGTCTCGTGGCTGGGCTTCTACCTGCCTGATCCAGAAAATGCCCAGCAGATGCTGCTGGGCCCGCGACGCGACAAGCCCGCCTGCTCGCCCATCGGCCTGCACGGCGCGTGCGGGCAGTCGTTCGTGAAGCGCGTGACGCTTGTGGTGCGCGACGTGGCGGCGCTTGGCGAGGGCTATGTGGCGTGCGATCCGAGGGACTTGGCCGAGTTGGTGATCCCGGTGTTCGACTCGCACGGCCAGTGCTGGGGCGTGCTCGATCTGGATAGTTTCAGCCGCGGGGCGTTCACGATGCACGATGCCGATGCGCTGCACGAGTGCCTGGCGGCGGCGGGGCTGACGGGCGAGAAGCCGCCGGCGGTACGGGTGGTTTGACGCTTCAGGAACGACCGATCGTCAAATCCGCCCCCTTCATCCGCTCGGCTGCCATCTTCTCCCACCCGCTGCCGAGTTCGCCGAGCGGATCGGGCGGCACGATGTCCACCTTCTTTTCGCCCAGCCTGGCTGAGCCGGCGCGGACGGCCGCCTGGAAGTCGAGGCATTCCTTGAGCAAGCGATCGAGGATCTCGTCCTCGTTCACGTTGGCGACCTTCTCGCCTTGCACATAAATAATGCCGCGGCGGTCGCCGGCGAAGACGGCCACGTCGGCGCCCTCGGCCTCGCCGGGCCCGTTCACGACGCAGCCCATGACGGCGACCTTCATCGGCACCTGGATGTCGCTCTCGAGCTTGGCACGCACTTCTTGAACGAGCGAGAACAGATCGACCTGGATGCGGCCGCACGTGGGGCAGGCGATCAGTTCGGCCCCGATGCGCTCGCGCAGCCCGAGCGTGTAGAGGAGTTCGAGCCCGTCCTGGACTTCATAGATCGGATCGTTGGCGTAGCTGATGCGGATGGTGTCGCCGATGCCGTTGGCCAGCAGCGTGCCCAGCGCAACGACCGAGCGGATGCAGCCGGTTTCCTTCGGCCCCGCGTGCGTCACGCCCAGGTGCAGCGGATGGTTGAAGCGTTTGGAGATCTCGGTGTACGCGTCGATCACCACCGTCGCGTCCATGCTCTTGGCGCTGATGGCCACGTCGTGGAAGTCCTGCTCGTAGAAGATATCGAGATACTCTTCGAGTTTGGCGATCATGATGGCAAGCATGTACCCATGCTTGTGATCGCCGAAGACGGCCCCGAGTTCCTTGGCCCGCTTCTGCTTGTCTCGCCGCTCGATGATCGAGCCTTCGTTGACACCAACACGGATCGGAAGTCTGGCGTCTTTGCACGCCTTGATGACCTCGACGACCTGCGCCCGATCGTTGATGTTGCCCGGATTGAGCCTGATCTTATGAACCCCCGCCTCGACCGCTTCCAGCGCCCGCTTGAAGTGGAAGTGCACGTCGGCCACGATCGGTACCGTGGTCTGGGCCAAGAT
>CAYGTM010000470.1:0-2154 GCA_964352795.1 uncultured Phycisphaera sp. | reverse complement strand
GCTTCAGCCCCATCCCCGAAATTCTCGCCGAGCTGCGGGCCGGCCGCATGGTCGTGCTCACCGACGACGAGGACCGCGAGAACGAGGGCGACCTGGTCCTGCCCGCCCAGTTCGCCGACGCCGCCAGCATCGGCTTCATGCTCAAAGAGGCCCGCGGCTACCTGTGCCTGAGCCTGACCCAGGCCGACTGCCAGCGCCTGGACCTCAAGCCCCAGAGCGAGACCAACACCTCCGTCCGAGGCACGCCCTTCACCGTCGCCATCGACGGCCACCCCAGGCACGGCCTGACCACCGGCGTGAGCGCAGCCGAGCGTGCCAAGACCATCCGCCTGGCCATCGACCCCGACAGCACGCCCGCCGACTTCGTGCGCCCGGGCCACATCAATCCGCTCCGAGCGCGCGACGGCGGCGTGCTCGTGCGCATCGGCCAGACCGAGGGCTCGGTGGACCTGTGCCGCATGGCCGGCCTCACCCCCGCGGCGGTCATCATCGAAATCTTGCGCGACGACGGCGAGATGGCCCGCGTACACGACCTGCTGGAGTTCAACAAGCAGCACGGCCTCAAGATGTGCTCCATCAAGCAGCTCATCGAGCACCGCCTGAGCGCCGAGCGCTTCGTCGAGCGCCTCGACCCCAAGGCCGGCACCGCCGTCGATACCGCCCACGGCCCCTTCACCCTCCACGCCTTCCGCAGCATCACCGACCCACTCCCCCACCTCGCCCTCACTCTGGGCGGCGTGGGCGACCTCGACGAATCGGGCAATGTTGTCGAACAAACCAAGCCCACTCTCGTCCGCGTCCACCGACGAGACCTGCTGGGCGACATCTTCGGCGCCATCGAGAGCGAGCGCAACTGTCGCGCCATCCTCGACAGCGCGATGGCCAAGATCCAGAAAGAAGGCCGGGGCGCGCTGGTCTACCTGCGGCCCAGTGGCGGCCTGGACACCCCAAGCCCGCACGCCAACCTCAACAACAGGCTCACCCAACCCTTCAACCTCGTGAGCGACGACAGCCCCACACGCTCACAAGCCGCCAACGCCCTCGAATACGGCACCGGCAGCCAGATCGTGCGAGCGCTCGGAATCAGGCAGATGCGCCTGCTGACCAACAGCGACGCGGACTACCCACAACTCGAAGCCTTCGGCCTGAGCATCACCGAGCGCGTGGGGCTCTAAGTGGAAAGGCATTAGGGATTGGGGATTAGGCATTAGGAAAGAGTGCGTTGACCCTTTTCCTAATGCCTAATGCCCAATCCCCAATCCCCAATCCCTTCTCAGAATCTGAACTCCAACCCCACCTCCAACGACGCCGAATCCATGCTGAGCAGCCGCGCCCGCTCGTCCGAATCGTCGTAGAAGTGGATGTTGCTGTACGTCCTGTACCGCAGCATCGCGTACAGCGACACCGGCTCGGCCAACTCGAAGCTCGCCCCGGCCATCGCCTGCAACGCGAGCGCCCCGCGCGAGGTGTCGTAGTCGGACGTGCTGCTGTCGCTCAGCGTGAACACCGACGCCCCGATGCCGCCGCCGGCGAACAGGCTCACGCGGCCCAGCGTGATGTCGGGCATCACGTTCACCAAGAAGCCGTACTCGAACAGGTCCCCGTCGCCCACGCGCGGCCCACCTCCGCGTCCATCGCGGTCGTACTGGCTGTAGCCGAACAGACCCTCGACCTCCACGCGCATCCCCACGCGCGAGAGCGGCCCGTCGGTCCACAGCCGATAACGCCCGCCGATGGCGAAGCTCAGCAGCAGCCCGGGGCTCTCGAAGTCGGCGTCGAAGTCCAGCCCGTCGAAGTTCTCGAACCGGGCGCTCCCGCGGTCTTGAGCGCCAACACCGAGCCGGTAATACAGCCACATCTCCTGCTGGGCGATCTCCCGCTGCCGGCGGCTCCAGTCCACGTCGTCCTGGGCCGCACCGGCCGCACCACCTGCACCAGCCGATGCCGACGCCACATACGGCTCATGCACGAACGTGAGCCGCCCGCCCTCGGCCAGCGCTCCCGAGCCGCAGGCCAACACCGCCGCCATTGCCATTCTCGTCCGCATCGCGTGCTCCATCGTTCCGGGGTCTCAGCCGCTCTCCATAACCGCGCTGGGGCCAATCCTAACCCCCGACCCGCCCTGGGTCGGCCCGCCAACCCCATCCGCTAGAA
>CAYGTM010000469.1:0-2168 GCA_964352795.1 uncultured Phycisphaera sp. | reverse complement strand
AAAACCGCCGAGCTTCGCTCGTCGGGAGCCTATGTCGTGGTGATCCACGCGGGCGTGCTGCCCGGCTTGCTGGCCAAGCTCGGAAGCTTCCGCCTCCGAAGTGCCGACAATCAGGATGGTGTACGTCGAATCACCCATTGACACCCTGCCCCAGGACGCCCCCGCTACGAACTGTAGCGGGCGGGTCGGCGTGGAATACCCAAGCCAGCCCGTCGAAACCGCCCCTGACCATTCTCAGAGATCGGCATTTCGAGGCACCGTGTTTCATCCGAAGAGATAAACCTCTCATCCCGAACAAACAATCCCGCCCGACCAACCACCCATCTGACGCCCTCTCTCTCCCATGATCGAAGCCCGCAATCTCCAGAAGAGCTACGGCCGGGTCCACGCCCTCGCGGGCGTGAGCTTCGACGTGCCCCCAGGCCGGGTCACCGGGCTGCTCGGGGCCAACGGGGCGGGAAAGAGCACAACCATCCGCATCATCACCGGCTATACGGCCCCCGACGCCGGTTGGGTCCGTGTTGGGGGTATGCTGGCTTCCCGCGATCCCATTAGGGTTCGCCAGCATATTGGTTATCTGCCAGAATCGGCCCCGACCTACGGCGAGATGCCCGTCGAGGCGCTCCTGGGTTTTCGGGCCTCCCTGCACGGATTGCGTGGAAAGGCGCGCAAGAGCGCGGTCGACCGGGCCATCGACACCTGCGTGCTGCAATCGGTCAGGCGGCGGCGGGTGGGCCAGCTCAGCAAGGGCTACAAGCAGCGCGTCGGCCTGGCGACGGCCATCCTGCACGATCCGCCCGTGCTCGTGCTCGACGAGCCGTCCAATGGCCTTGACCCGGGCCAGATCACCGAAACCAGGTCGCTCATCCGGCGATTGGCCGAGGGCCGCACGGTGCTGGTGAGCAGCCACATCCTGCCCGAGATCGAGCGGACGTGCGATCGGGTGGTGATCCTGGCCCGCGGACGGCTGTGCGCGCAGGGGCCGCTCGATGAACTTCTGGCCGGCGGCGAGCACGAACTGGCGTGCGAAGCCAGGTTCCTGACACCCCAGTCGGCCAGCGAAGCGGCGCGCGGGGTGGAGGCCATCGCGGGCGTGAGCACCGTACTGCCGCGCGAGATGGACGGCGGCGTGCTGCGATGGCGCGTGGCGTTCGACCCGGCGGTCATCTCCGAATCGGCCTTGCGGACGGCCCTTGGCACGAAACTGGCCGCCGCCAGCGCGGAAGTTCAGCTGCTCGAGCGCGAGAAGGCCTCGCTCGAAACGCTGTTCCTCAAGCTCATGGAACAAGGGCCGGACGACGCGGCCTCAGGGAGCGCGGCATGAGGGCGCTGCGGCTGACCTGGGCCATCGCGTGGCGCGAGTTCGGAGCGCTCTTCCGCGTACCGGTGGGCTGGCTGGTGCTGGCGTTGTACGCCGGCCTGTGGGGCGGCATGTTCGTGCAGTTCGTGCTCGTGCCAGGCGCGCCCGCGACGATGCGGCCGCTGTTCGCCACCGCGGCGTGGCTCATGCTGCCCATCGCGCCGGCCATCTCCATGCGACTGGTGAGCGACGAGCTGCGCACGGGCAGTTACGAGTTGCTGGCCACCTCGCCCGCCAGCGACCTGTCCCTGGCGCTGGGCAAGTTCATGGGGGCCGGGCTGTTCCTGCTCACGCTGCTGGCCTGTACGCTGCCGCTGGTGGGTGTGCTGTTGGCCTTGAGCAACCCGATGCCCGACCCCGGCCCCATGCTGGCGGGATACCTGAGCGTGACGCTGCTGGGGCTGCTGTTCCTCTCGGTCGGGCTGCTGGCCTCGAGCCTGACGGCCAGCCAGACGCTGAGTTTTTTGGGCGCGATGCTGGCGTTGTTCGTGTGGCTGCTGGCGACCACCGCCGGCCGGGCCCGCGCCCCCGAGGGCGTGGCCGACGTGCTCGCGTCGATGGCGATCACCGATCGGCTCGAAGGGTTTGCCAAGGGCGTGATCGATACCGGCGATGTTGGATTCTTCGTGGTGCTCACGGGCTGGTTCGTGCTGGCCGCGTCCATCTGCCTGGGCGTGCGGAGGTGGCTGTGAACCACCGACCCCAAAAGAAGAACCCGTGGTTCCGCCGTCTGTCGGTCGCGTGGCTGGCCGGCACGTTCCTGGCGGCCAACGCCGTGTCGGCCGGCTTCCTGATCGCGATGGCCGAC
>CAYGTM010000468.1:0-2170 GCA_964352795.1 uncultured Phycisphaera sp. | reverse complement strand
TTGTAGTACGTCTGCCGCGTGCCGTCGAGGATGGCCATCGAGCGGTGCTCGATGCCGGTGTGCTCGTAGAGGTGGGCCATCGCGCGGGCGCGTGAAGGCCGAAAGCCGCCGATAGCCGCGACCATCTGGGCGGCGGCCGCCTGGTCGAGCCGGCCCGCGGGCGTGGCCGTGCCGATGCCCAGCAGGCGGGCGCTCACGCGGGGCTCCGCGTCGCGCCGCTGAGCGTGCTCGTCGCGCGCGTGCCGATGCGCGGCGCGAGGTTTGCGGCAAGAATCGCGGCCGAAACCAGCATTGGGGATCGAACGGCCGCGGACACGGCGCGGCAGCGCGCGTGACGCCTGGCCAAGAGATTGTGGACGGTGCGCGGCCATGCCGAGGCATCTGGACCTCGCTCGACGCAGGCCATCGCGTCATCGGCGATGCGCGAAGCCGCCAGAAGCGCCCACGACATGCCCTCGCCCGTGAACGGCTCGACATAGCCCGCGGCATCGCCCACGCGCAGGATGCGACCGTCCTGCGCGCGGTGGCGGCGGGTGAGCGCGGGCGTGCCGCGCCAGGGGCCATCGGGAATGTCGGTCGGATCGAGCCCGGCATTGTGCCAGATGGCGCGGAGTGCCGTGATGGGCGAACCGCTCGCTCGCACGAACGCGGGCGTCACGGCGGCCGCGAAGTCGACGCGGCCATCGGGCAGCGCGACGCGACCGAGGTATCCGCCGCGCGCCACGGCCATCGTGAGTTCGCCAGGCGCACAGTGAGCATCGTGGCTGGTCAGGCCGAGCCCAATGCGTGCCGTGGATGCCACTCGACCATACGCACCACGCTGGCCTTGCAGGCCGCTGGCGTCGATGACCACGCCTGCGCGAACTTCGGTTCCATCGGACAGCACGACCGCGCCGCTAGGCAAAGCCCGCGCGCTCGTGTTCCAGAGCGTGCGCACGCCGGCATCTTCGGCGGCTTCGGCGAGCGAGCGGTCGAGCGAATCCCGGGAGATCGAGGTGAAGCCGGAGAGCGGCAGCGCCGCTCGCCGGCCGCGTGCGGCGAGCACGAATGACTCCAATGGAACGGCATCCCGCACGACATGGCCCAGGCCCGCCTCGCGCAGAGCGCGCGTGCCGACGGCACCCAGGCAGCAGCCGCAGACCTTCCAACGGCCTCGGCTTGCCTTGTCGATCATGAGCGTGCGGATGCCGCGGCGGGCCAGGGACAGGGCGGCCATCGAACCGGCCGGGCCCGCGCCGATCACGACCGCGTCGAACTCTCGTGCGGCATCCATTGGATGAGCATACGCGCGGGGAAGGCGAACCGGACATGCCAACCACCCCGACAAGCGATTCCCCTCGTCATGTCCCGGGCCTCCCCGATGCTCAGGGCGGCGCGGGCCGATCGCAGGGCGTCGACATGGACGACATGCGAGCGGGTCGCCAGCCGGGGGATGACGGCCGCGAGCGTCGTGCCCCAGGACCCGCGGCGCAGGTCGCTGATGAGGACCATTTCATGCGCGGCACGGGCCATCTTCGTGAGCACGACGCGCACGTCGTCATCGCTGAGGTGATGAAGGAACAGGGAGCACATGAGCACGTCAGCCTGGGGTGGTTCTTCCTTGAGAATGTCCAGCCGTTGTGTCTCAAGACGCACGCCGGCGGCGTCGGCGCGTTCGCATGCCGTCGCCAGGGCGACCGGGCTGATGTCGCACGCGGTGATGTCGAACCGAACGCCGTCGCGCGATGCTCGCTTGAGCAGCGACACCGGCACGTCGGCGCTGCCGGTGGCGATGTCGACGATCCTCAGCGGGCGATCGAGCTTCCCGGCCTCGCGTCGGAGGATCGGGTAGAGCACGCCCGGCGCCCGGCTCATGGCGTTGAGGCGTGCCAGGCCGCACAGGGCGTGCGTGTGCTCGGTGGGATCGAGCGCCGGGTCGTCCATCAACTCGCCGACGAGCACGCGGGGCATGGTTCAGCCCTCCACGCCCAGGATCCATCCCTCGAGCGCGGCCCGCTCGTGCGTGGGTTGTTCGAGCGACGGCATCTCGGCCAGCGCATCACGGGAGTCCGCGACCTGGCGGGCGTCCTTGTACCAGTGCGTCGGCGCGTTCCGCGGGAACATGCTGGGATAGATCTCGGCGAGAGTGATGGCGTCGGTCCTTTCGGGCACGGGCTCGAAGGGCCACAGG
>CAYGTM010000467.1:0-2171 GCA_964352795.1 uncultured Phycisphaera sp. | reverse complement strand
ATCGTTGATCGCCAGCTCCTGACCAGCCGCGTCGAACCGACGCAGCACCGCGTCAAGGCTGCTGGGCGTGGGCAACTGCTGCGCCAGCACCCGGGCCGAGATCAGCCCGCCACGCGGCAGGTCCAACCGGTAGATATCCACGTCCAAGGCCGTATTCACACCGTCGCCGATCGTCCGCCCGCTGAACGTCACTGTCCCATTCCCGCCGCCGGGAATGATCGCGGGAGTCGCCGTCGAGAGACGGTCGTTCGGCTCGCCGATGCCGGGGGCCAGGATCAGATTGAAGTCGTAGACCTCGTCCTCGCCGCTCGTCGAATCGCCGTTCAGGAAGTTTCCCTCCACGTCACGAATCGCCGTGTTGTCGATCGTCAGCCGGTAGTTATCCACCGCGCTCAGCAAGCCCACCGGCGTAATGGTCAGCACCGTCCGCGTCGCGTCGAGCGAAGCCGTCGCAAGATTGATCGTTACCTCATTGCCATCAAAGAAGCTCCCGTCCCCACCAGCGCGGATCAGCGACAACCGGCTCACGATGTCCGAAGGCAATGCCTGCACCGGCTCGCTGAACGAAACCTGGATCTGGTTGACGGGCGAACCAGCCGTCTGCCCAGGGCTGATCTGGAGCACCAACGGGCCGTCCGTCGTAATGATCTCCAACGCACGGGCCGCGTTCACGCGCCCGTTGGCCACCACGCGGCCCTGCAACGCCGCGACGGGATCGGACGAATCGATCAGCGCCTGCGTCACCTGCTCGGGTGTCAGGTCAGGGCGAACCGTCTTCAGCAGCCCCACGATGCCCGCCACGATCGGGCTCGCGAACGAGGTGCCGTCGATGAAGGTGTATGTGTTGTTCACCGACGTGGTCAGGATGGCCTCGCCAGGGGCCGCCACGTCCACCGTCGTCGCGCCAAAGTTCGAGAAGCCCGCCAACTCGTCCCGGTTGTTCGTCGCCGCCACGGCGACGATGCCCGGCAGGTTGTACGCCGCGGGGAACGCCGTGAACGCATCGTCGTTGTCGTTGCTGTCGTTGCCGGCCGCGGCCACGAACGTCGCGCCCGCCGCGATGAAGTCCTCGATCGCCTCGCGCTCGAAGTCGAACTCCTCGAACTCCTCGAAGAACGCCGGGCTGAACGCGCCGTAGCTGTTGTTGCTCGCCACGATATTCACGCCGCTCAAGATCAAATCCGTCAGGTAGTTATGCCCGGCGATGATGGCTCCGCCGACCAGGGCGCCCTGCTGGTTGGCGATCTTGATCGGCAGGATCGACACGTCCCAGTTCACGCCCGCGATGCCAATGCCGTTGTTGCCCACCGCGCCGATGGTGCCGGCCACCGCCGTGCCGTGCCCGCCACCGATCGCATTGTCGTTCGGGTCGTTGTCGCCGCCGAACAAGCCCGTCCCGCCTTCACCGAACGTCGCGGTCCCGAAGTCCCAACCCCGGACATCGTCCACGAACCCATTCCCGTCGTCGTCGATGCCGTTCCCGGGAATCTCGCCCGCATTCGACCAGATGTTGTCCGCCAGATCTTCGTGGAACCACTCCACCCCGGTGTCCACCACCGCGATCACCACGCCGCTCGAACCCGTCGTGATGTCCCAAGCCTCCTCGAGGCCGATGTCCGCCCCGGGCGTTCCCTGAGGCTGCCCGGGAATCGGCTGGCCCACGTTACTGATCCACCACGCCCCGTCGTTCAGCGGGTCGTTCGCCACCCGAGTGGGCGCGTAGGCCACGTTGGGCTCGATGTTCACCAGGTTCCCGACGCGGTCCTTCACCCAATCGATCGCACCCTCGTGCAGCGGGTCGGGCGTCACGAACTCGATGAACCGGCTGCCACGCTTCAGATACCCGTCGATGGCAATCCCAAGCTCGCCGATCACCTTGCTGAACTCGGCCGTCAGCGTCTCCTTCGTCACCGAACGGTCGAACGTCACGATCCACGAGTCCTCGATCGCGGCCACCTGCCCGCCGCTCCACTCACGCACCTCGACGCCCTCGGGCAACTCGACCATGCCCGACAGCAACACGCGCGGCTCGAGCGTCTCGACAACCGCAGGCGAGCCCAGACGAGATGGCTCGGCCGCCCCGGCGCGACGGAAAAGATCGGTCAGACGGCTCATGGAAACGCTCTTCGGCTGGCGGGTACGCATCGGGATCTCCAACGGCGGCGCTAGGA
>CAYGTM010000466.1:0-2172 GCA_964352795.1 uncultured Phycisphaera sp. | reverse complement strand
CGGCGGGGCGGCCGACGCGTGGCCCCGGACGCCGGCGAGGAGGGCTACGGCCTGTCGTCGGCCACCGCCAACCACTTCGACACCGTGCTCGGGCCCGTGCTGGATAGCGCCAGTGTGTTCGAGGTGCGCCTGCCCGTGAGCCTCAAGCCCATCCGGGGCGAGGCGGCCGGCCCGGTGCTGGTGGGCTTCGAGTTCGTGTGGCACCCCGGTCGCAACCAGTGGGTGCCCCACCGCAACAACGTGTATGGAGGCGGCGATGCGATCTATCTCGGGCTTATCTTATAACACTCCACCGCGCTCTCGCCGGGCTGGCTTCTCGCTCATCGAGGTGCTGGTCACCATCGGCGTCATCGGTATCCTGATCGCCATCCTCGTGCCGGTGCTGTTTGGGGCGAAGGCGGCGGGCGGGCAGACGGTAACGCTCAGCAACCTGCGCCAACTCGGGCTGACGATGGCCGACTACCACGCAACGCACCGCGAGGCGTACCCGTTCGCGCCGGCGGGCAGCTCGTTCCAACTCGGCCCGCCCGATGCGGGGATGGGCGCGATCTCGCCGGGCTATTGGGACTTGTCGATCTATTGGCCGGCCCTGCTGCACGACATTGCCCCGTGGCGCGAGCACTTCGCGACGTGGGTGGGCCCCGGGGGCGTCGAGGACGACCAGCGGCCCTGGATGCGAGAGACCGAGTTCGGCCAGACCTTCCGCTGGCCCTCCTACCGCCTGAGCCACACCATGTTCGCGCGGCCCGAGCTCTGGGCCCCCGCCACCGAGGATGACCAGGCGTTCTACCGCCCCGTGTTCGTGAAGGACGTGCGACATCCCGCCAGCAAGGTCGTCTTCTGGGATGCCGAGTTGACCCACCTGCAAAGCTCACCCGAAGCCGACCGCGACCCAAGGGCCAGCCTCTTCGCTGATGGCCATGTCTCGGTCCACCGGCTGTCCGAAGCCGCCACGCCACCAACGATCTCGTTCAAAGACACTCGGCCGTTGCAAGACACACCCGACGGCGTTCACGGGCGTGACTATTAGCCCTAATCCTCCGCCCGCTCGCCATCGTCGGCCATCTTCACCAGTCTGGGGTCGAAGCGGGCGATGGGGGCGACCAGGTCGGCCTGGCGGGCCATGACCTGGCGGATGTCCTTGTAGACACGCGGGTTCTCGTCGATGCCGGCGCTCAGCAGCGTGACGTTGGCGGCTTCGAGGTCTTCCTTGACGTGGGCCCAGCGGAAGGTCTTCTTGGCCTGCGTGCGGCTCATCACGCGGCCCGCGCCGTGGGCCGCCGATGCCAGGGCCCGCACGCCGGCCTCGCCACCCAGGCCGCGCACGACGTAGCCGGGCTTGGCCATCGAGCCTGGGATGATGCCCAGCACGCCTTTGCCAGCGGGCGTCGCGCCCTTGCGGTGGACGATGACTTCTCGCTGTGCTTGCGTGCCATCGGGCAGCGTCACCAGATGTGTTTCCTTCCACGCGAAGTTGTGGTGGTTCTCGACGCCGGCGATGACGCGAGCGCCCAAGTGCTTAGCGATCCAGGAGTGGATGCACGCGTGGTTCGCCTCGGCGTAGCGGCCCATCAGGTTCATGGCGGCCCAATATTCCTGGCCTTCCTCGCGGTCGAGGTCGAGCCAGGCCAGGTGTTTCATCTGTTTGTCCAACTCGGGGTGCAGTTGCATCGCCAGCTTGCTGTAGTGGTCGCACACGGCCGCCCCCGTGCCGCGGCTGCCCGAATGGCTGAGCAGCGCGAGGTACTTGCCCGGTGGCAGGTCGAAGGCGTGCTCGGGATCCGGAATCTTCTCTTTGGGCACTCCACCCAAGGGCAAGTCGGGAGCATGGTCGGCGAAGAGATCAGCATCGTCATGGCCAATGGTCAGCACGCCGAACTCGACGAAGTGGTTGCCCGAGCCACTGGTCCCGAGTTGGCTCCACGCGCGATCCTTGTTGTGCTGGGTGATCTTGCTGACGCCCCAGTCCTCGTCCATCACGGCATGCTCGCGCAGCGGCGTGCGGTCGCCCTTGTTGCCGAACTTGGCACCGACGCCGAAGCGGGTCTCCTGCTCGATGGCCTTGGCCAGCCGATCGCGGCCGCTCTGGTGGTCGAGCTCGGTGGTGGGCAGGTCGAGCACGGTCATCTTCACTCGGCAGGCGATGTCGACCCCCACCGCGTAGGGCACGAC
>CAYGTM010000465.1:0-2172 GCA_964352795.1 uncultured Phycisphaera sp. | reverse complement strand
CCCCCTCGCCCGCAAGTTCGACATCAGCCGCGAGGAGCAGGCCCGCTTCGCCGCCCAGAGCCATCAAAGGGCCGAGAAGGCGACGAATGAAGGCTGGTTCAACGACGAGATGATCCCCCTCACCGGCGAGCAACTGGGCAACCGCAAGCAGCCCGGCATGGACGGCGGCTGCGCCGTCGACGAGGGCATCCGCAACGGGACCACGGCCGAGGGGCTGTCAAAACTCCGCCCGGCCTTCGATCCCAAGGGCGGCACCGTCACCGCCGGTAACGCGAGCCAGATCAACGACGGCGCCGCGGCCACCATCGTGATGAGCGAAGCCAAGGCCAAGCAGCTGGGCATCAAGCCCATGGTGAAGATCATCGCCTACGCCACCAGCGGCGTGGCGCCCAAGGACATCTTCGCCGCTCCCATCACCGGCGTGCAAAATGTGCTGAAGAAGGCGGGCCTGACCATCGACGACATCGACCTGTTCGAGATCAACGAGGCCTTCGCCGCCCAGGCGCTCAGCAACATCAAGGAACTGGGCGTGCCCGAAGACAAGCTCAACGTCGCCGGCGGCGGCATCGCCCTGGGCCACCCCATCGGCGGCTCGGGCGCCCGCGTGCTGACCACCCTCCTCCACCAGATGAAGCGCACCGGCGCCAAGCGCGGGCTGGCGGGCCTGTGCCTGGGCGGGGGCAACAGTGTGGCGATGGTGGTGGAGGCGGTGTGATGTCAGATCAAGAGCAATCTGTCGCAGACTTCGTTCAACAGACACTTCAGCAGATTGTGCAGGGTATTAGTCGTGCCCAAGGCAACGAGGGCCAGGCACCGAACATTACGATTCCGAGATACATCGAAGATGATAGGTTTGGTAAAGCCCTCGACGTTTACTCTGGGCGACGCGTAAGCACTGTCGAGTTTGATTTGGCAATTCAGGCGTCGTCTGCGACAAACGTTAGCGGAAAAATCGAGGCTGGGCTGAAGGTGTACATGGCGCGTGCTGGTGGTGATGTGACTTCAGAAAAGGCGAATGCGACGGCACTAACGCAGAGGGTGTGCTTTACAATTCCTGTTGTTTGGCCATCACATGATGGAGCGCCATCAGAAGACGAATATCGCAAGATCCGATTCCAGCAAGGCCAGCAACTCCAAGAAACTCAGCGAGCGATGCAAGAGGATTTTCAGAGACGTGGACGACGGCCCAGCAGATAGATCTCAACATCCCGCATCAAACGCATTCTGAAAACACAGAAAGTCAAAGATATCCAACCCCCCCGACCCATCGCAATCCGCGATCGGGTCGCCGGCATCGAAGGCGTTCTGGAACACCAGGAAGTCGAAGATCGTCAGCTCGCCGTCGCCGTCCAGGTCGGCGTAGCACGACGCGCCGCCTTCCAGCACCGGCGGTGGCATCAGCGTCACCGGCCGCTCGCCCGCGTCGTCGATGATGATGGAAAGCTCGGCCAGCCCCGCGTCGCTGCCGGCGGTGGCCGTCACGTCCACTTCCCATACCCCGCCACCGAGCGACATCGGCGTGCCCACGTCGATGGTGGGGGCCCCGTTCGCGCTCACCCGCGGCGCGGCGGAACTCATGTCGGCCACATTCCCCTGCCAATCGCGGAGCTCGATGCGCAGTGTCGATGAACCACCCGGCGCAACCACGGCCGGATCGAGCGAGGCCGAACTCATCACGCCGTCGGTCAATCCAACAAGATCGCTCCGCCAATCATCGAACAAATCACGAAGCTGGAACACCGGGTCCGGATCGCTCCGGCTCTGGAACGCGACGTTGAAGTTCATGAAATAGTCGCCCGCGCCGCAGCCCGGGCCGGGGGCGAAGTTTCCGCCCTGATTGCCGATGACGGTGAGGCTGTTGCCCGTGACGCCCACGAGCTCGTCGAAGCCGTCGCCGGTCAGGTCGGCCAGCACGAAGTCTCGCGGGATGAGCCCCGAGCCCGTCGTGCTCACGAGCGCCAGCACGCCGCCCTGAACGCGATACGTCAGCAGGTCGGCGGCCAGGTCGCTTACGCCCACGACAACTTCAACCGCGTCCGGGCTCGTCACGCTGCCGACGTTGGCCCAGTTAGGCGAGCCCGGACGCGGTTGAAGTTGTCGTGGCAGTAAGCGACCTGGCCGCCGACCTCCTGACGTATCGCGTTCAGGGCGGCGTGCTGGCGCTCGTGAGCA
>CAYGTM010000464.1:0-2190 GCA_964352795.1 uncultured Phycisphaera sp. | reverse complement strand
CGACCAGTTGGGCGGGTCGGTGGACCTCACCGGCGATCTGCTGCTCGCGGGGGCCATCTTCGACCGCACGCCGGTGAGTTTCGGCGGTGCCTACCTGTTCCAACGCGGCACAGATGGCCAGTGGCGACAAGCCGCCGAGGTGTTCCCTCCTGGCTTCGCGGTCGACTACGGCGCGCGAGTCTCCGTGGTCGGCACCTCAGCTGCCATCGGCGGCGAGAACTCCGTCCACGCCTTCGACCTCTCATGTTTCCTCTGCCCGGCCGACCTCGACGCCGACGGCACCCTCACCATCTTCGACTTCCTGACCTTCGCCAACCTCTTCGACACCGGCGACGCCCAAGCCGACCTCGACGGCGACGGCGAGCTGACCATCTTCGACTTCCTGGCCTTCCAGACGGCCTTCGACGCGGGGTGTGCGTAAACCCGAGTTCAATGCCGGAAGTGGCGGACTCCGGTCAGCAACAGGCTCACGCCCGAGCGTTCGCACAACTCGATGGTGTCGCCGTCGCGTTTGGAGCCGCCGGGCTGGACGATGGTGGTGATACCCGCGTCGATGAGGATTTTGGGCCCGTCGGCGAAAGGGAAAAAGCCGTCGCTGGCGGCGATGGCGCCACGCGCCCGCTCGCCCGCCTTGGCCACCGCCAGGCGGCAGCTCGTGACGCGGTCCATCTGCCCCGCGCCAGCACCGTACAGGGCCGCGCCGCTTGGCCCATGACCAGGAGACACGCCGCCGATCGCCACGGCGTTGCTGGTGAGCGCGCGGCTGATGCACACCAATGCCGCACACGACGCGAGTGTCTCGTCGCTGGGCTTTGGTCCCGCGGCGAGTGTCCAGGTCTTGGGGTCGGGGCGGAGGGCGTCGATGCGTTGGGCCAGCGCGCCGCCGGGCATGGAGCGCACCATGACGCCCGCGCCGTGGGGCTTTGGGGCGTGGCCGACGGCCAGCAGCCGCGTGTTGGTCCAGCGGGCGCGCAGGCGTTCGAGCGCGTCGGCGTCGAAGGCCGGCGCGACGATGACTTCCAGGAACAACTCTTTGGCGCTCAGCCGTTCGGCGGCGGCCAGATCGATGGTGTGCGAGCACGCGACGATGCCGCCGAAGGCCGCCAACGGGTCGCCCGCCAGCGCGAGATCGACGGCCTTGTGGACCGAACCCGCTGCGGCGGCTCCGCACGGGTTGGCGTGCTTGACGACGGTGGCCCCGACGCTTCCGGTCGAGCCGGCTAGGTCGAGCGCGAGCTCGAGGGCGGCGCCGGCGTCGGCCAGGTTATTATAACTCAGAGCCTTGCCGTGCAGGGGCGTGATGCCGACGACCGTTGGCCCGACATAACTTCCATCTTTATAGATCGCCGCGGACTGGTGGGGGTTCTCGCCGTAGCGGAGCTCGCCCGTCCGCTTCATGCGCAGGGTGAGCGTGTCGGGAAGGGTGCTCTCGTCACGCGAGCCCGCGTGATTCAGATAGGCCGCGATCGCGGCGTCGTACTCGCTCGTGCGCGCGAAGGCGGCCGCGGCCAGTCTCGCACGCAACGCCCCGCTGGTGCCGCCGTGCTCACGCAGATCGCCAAGGACCGACGCGTATTGCGTGGGGCTGGTGACCACCGCCACGCGATCGTGGTTCTTGGCGGCCGAGCGCACCATCGCCGGCCCGCCGATGTCGATCTGCTCGATCGCGTGCTCGGTGGTGACGCCGGGCGTGGCGATGGTCTTCTCGAATGGGTAGAGGTCGATGCACACCAGATCGATGGGCACGATGCCATGCTCGGCCATCGCCGCGGCGTGCTCGTGGAGTTCCTCGACACCCAGGATGCCACCATGCACGAGCGGGTGGAGCGTCTTGACGCGGCCGTCGAGCATTTCTGGAAATCCGGTAAGCTCGCTCACGTCGCGCACGGTGAGGCCCGCGTCGCGCAGCGTGGCGGCGGTGCCTCCTGTGGAGACCAGTTCCACGCCATGCGCGGCCAGGGCGCGGGCGAAGTCGGCCACGCCGGCCTTGTCGCTGACGGAGATCAGGGCTCTGCGGATCGGTCTGATGGACGTTCCCAAGGCGGCTTACGCGTCGGGGTTGAAGCGGGCGACCAGGCCGCGATCGGTGATGAGGAAGATGGGCGAATCGACCATGCCGGCCGTCTCGATGCGCGTCACGCCGCCCACGGGCACGCTGCCGAACACGTCGCCGGGCGCGCCGTCGATCTG
>CAYGTM010000463.1:0-2197 GCA_964352795.1 uncultured Phycisphaera sp. | reverse complement strand
GTCGTGGGGGTCATGGGTGATGCTCCTTCCATCGCGCCCCGCGCTCGATTGGTCGCGGGGGAGAAGAGCGAACCCCGAGCGTCGCCACGCTATTCGATTTCGCGTATGGCCCCGAGCCCGCACTCGGGGCACACGCCCACACCCTCACCAAGCTCATACCCGCACGCCACACACCGGCCGTGCGCCCGACGCCGACGCGTGCGCCTCAGGCGCAGGCCCGCCAGCAGCACGAGCGTGAGCGCCGCGTAGAACAGCGTGTTGGCCAGCAGGCCGGGCCAGATGGGGCGCAGCGGGATGGCGATGTAGCGCTGGTGGCCGAACGGCGACTGGTACAGCCAGCGCACGAGCGTGCGTGATGGCCCCGGATGCTTCCACCACCCCACCGCCGCAGTGAACGGGTAGCCCGACCAGTAGGCGTCCATCGGCCCACCCTCGCGCTGCGCCGCGCGCGCGGCGGTCGGCGGCACCCCGGTAACGGGCGTCGGCTCACCACCCCCAGAGCCATGCATCCAGTACGGGAACATCGGCGCCCGCGCCAGATAGTGCTGCGATCCCTCGGGGTTGAAGCGGACATACGAACGAACCCACCGGATCCCCGCCGAGCGGGCTGGCCCCGGCAGCCGATCGCCCACCCACCTCGACAGCGGACCACGCAGCCGCAACTCGGCCACCAGCGTCCCATACGGCACGCTGGCCACCGCCAGCACCACCCCCACCACCACGCTCGCCACCACTATGCGGACGGTCACGACGCGGTGCTTCTTATGTTTGGTCGCCGTGGCCCCCATGGCGGGCAGGGTACGGGCCGCTCGCGGGGGCGGTGGTCGCGCTCGTGGGCCCTGTGGCCGCGCTTGTGGGCCTTATGGTTGCGCAAGCGGGGCGGTTGGCCGCGCAACTGGTCCGGTGGCGCGGCCATCGGGGCCGGTGGCGCGGGCTTTGGGACCCGGTGCGCCGCCACCACACCCCCGGGCGCGGCCTTCGGGGCCGGGAGCGCGGCCGTGGGGCCCAGAAATCTTCCACGCGGGGGCTCAAGTGGGCCCCAGAACCCGCCGAAGATACCCATCATGGGACGCAACCTGCCATACAACCGCACCGACGCCCTCGAATGGACCCTCTCGCACCTGGGCCGCTGGGAGGCGGTCGCCGGCGAGATCGGGCTCGACGAGCTCCGCGTGCTATCGATGATGGACGCCGCCCAGGCGGCCCGCGAGGCGCTGATCGAGGCCGAGATCGCCAGGGCCCGGGCCCGCGCGGCCACCGCGACCTGGCACCGCCTGGCCGACGCGATGAAGGCCGAGGTGTCGGCCTCGGTGTCGCTCATCAAGACGACGGCGGCCCTCGAAGCCCGCGTGCCCGGGGGTGGAGGAGAGTCGGCCGAGCGGGCGATCTATACCAAGGCGTGGCTGAGCTTCCCGGGCACGCCCAGCCGGGCCCCCGCGCCGCGGGCGCCCGGCCTGCCGCTGGCCCACATGGACGGCTCGGGCGGGGTGGTGCTGGCGTGGACGGGCAAGGGCCCCTCGGGCACGCGCTATACGGTCATGCGCGACCTCGGGAGCGCGAACGCGTGGACCATCCTCGGCGACACGCACGACAAGACCATCACCGACCGCACCGTGCCCATCGGCACGCCATCGGTCGCGTACCGGGTGGTCGCCAAGTATGGGCCGCACGCGGTGGAGGGGCCGGCGACGCTGATCCGGTTCGGGTCGATCCCCGGCCAGACCGACGGGCAGCGGGAAGCACCCGGCCCAGTCCGCGGGCCAGTACCCGGCCGCATCGCGGGTTGAGGCGAATCCTGCCGTCCGAACGCGCGATGGACTCTCCACGCCGAAGCATCCGCCGAGCCGCGCCTTCGGGGCGACAGCGCGTGCGGAGGCGCGGCCGCTGAGCCGCCCGGCCGAGAGGCCGCACGCGAGTCCGCGAGCGCCTCTCCAGAGCCCCAGGAACCCCTGGGATACCCGATCTCCGACCCAGGGGAACCGAAACCGGCCGCCCAAGGCCCGGCATCGGGAATGCTCGGGGCTATTCTGGAGTTGTGGCGAGGACGACGGGCCCGCGGCCCGCCAAGCAGACACCAATCAGCGGCCAGACACGCAGCCACCAGACAAGCGTCCACCAGATGGGATACCCCCGGCATGGGCATCGCGGCGGAAAAGTCGGGCAGGAACAGGATATACCCGACCCTGGCGGTCGTGGG
>CAYGTM010000462.1:0-2197 GCA_964352795.1 uncultured Phycisphaera sp. | reverse complement strand
GCCCTGGCGCGGCGGCGATCACGATCGACTTCGACACCAGTTCGGCCAATGAAGATTTCATCGGTCAGGTGTTTGCGGTGCAACTTACCAATCCCTACACCACGAACATTATGGTGCGCCCAAACCAGTACTTCGTGCGGTTTGGTGAGTTGGACGACACGCTGCCCGGGGGTGGGGGGCTCGAGGTTCCCGCCGGCCTGGTGATTCCCGCTGGCAGAAGCGTCGTGGCGTACATCGAGTCCCAGGGCTTCAGCACCAAGGCCGTGGACGCCGCCCCCGACTTCGCATCGGTTGGAAACGGGGACGTGCAGAGTTGGCTGAACCTGCACTTCAGTACGGATCCGATTCTCACGCCAGCGGTTCGCCTGACGGCCGATCTCACGGGCATCGGCGACTTCCTGGCGGGAGCAACCGGCGAAGATCTGGATGCCAACCGCGAGGTGACGCTGTGGACGCGACTGCGGGGGAGTACGTCGACGCACGACGTGATGCTGGATCGGATGTACGACCCGGCGGTCACCGATCGTCCCACGCTCGATCGCCGTCCGCCGGGGGTCGAACTCACGGTGGCAAGTACCACCGCAGGTGATGACACGACCGGCAGTCGAACCATCGCTGACGATAATACCGGCTATTCCTTACTCACTTGGGCAACGATCGCCCGCCCAACGGGGAGCGCCGCCGCGCCACTTGGCGCCTTGCCGGCCTACGTTTTGGAGAAACCATTTGGTGACGGCTTATCGCCCTCATTGAATGAGGCGGCAACGGACGACCTCGTTTTGCCACCGGCGACCGGGGGGCCGTTCAGTTTGACGATGGCCGACTTTACGGCTGGAACGCCCGAGTTGCATGTGACTCTCGTTGATCTCCTGCAATCGACGGGTGGCTCTGGCGCGGGTGGTCAGGCCGAGACCGACATCCTGCTCCAGGCCCATCCCGATCCCCTCCAGATGCCGGCACCACCACCACACGCCGTTCGCAGGATCATCATGACCAGTGATCAGACCGACGGTCTGGATTTCGACGACCTCTACGTCAATCCCCTGCGCAACGACAATCGTGGCCTGCTCGACGTGGCAACCGGCGACCCGGTGCCCATGCTCCGGCCCGGCGATTTCCTGGGCGTGCCGGCGGTCGGGCCGGTGCAGATGCCCATCAGCGACGGCTCGACCGTGCCCGACCCGAGTGTGTTGGAGTGGTTCACCACCGGCGAGTTGCTGACGATGGCCTTGGGATACGACGAAGCGATCCCGGCAGGCACGGCTGGCTCATACCCGAGCCTGCCCGAAGACACCTACGCGGTGCTCGATCGTGGCCACCTGTCGCTCGATCGCGCGGCACCGTTCGTTGATTTCACCAACTCCCCAACAACCTACGACCCGGGCGACGAGCGGCGCGGCATGGGCGTGCCGCACGCGATGGCGTTGCTGTCGAGCATCACCACGCTCGACGTGCCGTTGAATGGGCGCACCCGGGTGTCGGGGCTGGTGAACCTCAATACCGCCACCGAAACCGTGACCAGCGTGCTGCCAGGGCTGACGCCGACCTCCGAGTCGACCTTCGATCCTTCGCTGGCATACATCAGAGAGGGCGGGATTCCGCGACACGACCATCGATCGGACGTGGCCGCGGGCGTTCGTTCGTATCGAGACAAATCGGCGGCGCAGACTCGGATTCCCGGCACGCAAGTTCCGTTCTTCGATACTGGATCGGCTTGGGGCGACATGGACCCGACCGATCTGTTCGGACGGCAGTTCACGACCATGGTCGCCGGCCTGCGCGAGCATCCCGGCTTCCTCTCGATCGGTGAGTTGCTGGCGGCCAATGTCCCTCCCACGCCAGGCGGTGGCGGTGTGGGCGGTGCTTCCTACGAGCAGCCGCACATGATCCGCCGCTTGGGCCAGGATGGGTTCTCGCTCAGTGTCGCGGGCGTGGATTCCGTGCGGTACGACGCCGCGACGGGCCGGGTCGACCTGGCTGCGGGCACCGTCGACGACGGCATTCTCGATGATTACGACGAGCAGCTCGCGCTGTACAACGGGGTGGCCAACACCGTCAGCGTGCGCAGCGACGTGTACGCCATCTGGTTCGTGATGCACGGCTATGCCCGCGAGGATGTCGAGGGGCTGCGGCCCGACGACCCGATGACGCCTTCAGTGGCGCGGCGGTACCTGATCGTGGTCGATCGCTCGAACGT
>CAYGTM010000461.1:0-2201 GCA_964352795.1 uncultured Phycisphaera sp. | reverse complement strand
TCCCCGGCTCGGGCGGCGGCGGGGCCACGCCCCGGGGCCGCGTCACCCGCTTGAGGGCCGGCTCGTAGCCGGTGGCCATCACGAACATCTCGGTGGAGACTTCCCGCGTGGCTCGCGGCTTGAGCCCGCGGCACCAGGCGAACATCTCGCCGGTGCGCTTGACCAGGTCGGGATACATCTCGCCCTCGAAGACCTTGTAGATCAACGCCCCGCCCGGCCGCAGCACGCCCGGCAGGCGTTCCAGGACCGCCTCGCACAGCCGCACCGACTTGAAGTGGTCGCCCGCGCCGCTGGTGTTGGGGGCCATGTCGCTGATGACGGCGTCGTACAGGGCGGGCTTGCCCGGGTCGCGACCGCGCAGCGCCTCGACCGGCTCGAGCAGCGTGGCCGCGTCCAGCTTGGTGAAGTCGCCGCGCATCGTGACCACGCACGGGGGCATCGGGTGCCGCACGTCGCTCAGGTCGACGCCGGCGACCAATCCGTCTTCACCACCCCCACACACAATCTGGGCGGCCACCTGCAACCAGCTCCCCGGCGCGCAGCCCAGGTCGAGCACGGCCATGCCCGGCTTCAGGATGCCCCGCCGCTCCTGGATCTCCAGCAGCTTGTACGCCGACCGCGCGAGGTAGCCCTCGGCCTTGGCCTTCTTGAAGTACTGGTCGTGCAGGACGCGCTTGGGCATGGGCAAGGATAGGGGGAGGCACTGGGCATCGGGCACCGGGCATCGGGAAGAGGCTCGAACGCGAAGGTCGCGAAGGGCTCGAAGAAGATCCAACGAGCCCCTCGCGCGAGCGAGGGGAATGGACGCCCGAAGAAGATCGAACGCGGAGGTCGCCGAGGGCGCGGAGAGAGGCACTCCCGATCCGAGCCCCGAGCGCGAGCGAGCGGGTTCTTCCCTTGGGTGGCCCTTGCCCATACACTGGCCGACCAGAAGGGGGATCTCGCATGGACCTATGGACTTCACTCTCAGCGCTCGCCGATCGGGCCGTGCAGGTGGTCGCGCACGTCGAGACCGAGGAGGCCACCAAGACCGCCCTGGTGCTGCCATTCCTGCAAGCGATGGGCTACGACGTTTTCAACCCCAGCGAGGTCAACCCCGAGTTCACCGCCGACGTGGGCATCAAGCGGGGCGAGAAGGTCGACTACGCCGTGTGCCGCGATGGCCAGCCGATCATCCTGATCGAGTGCAAGCCCCACGGGGCCGCGCTGGATACCTATAGCGGCCAGCTCTTCCGCTATTTCTCGGTGACCAACGCCCGGCTGGCGATCCTCACCGACGGCATCGTCTATCGGTTCTATTCTGATCTGGTCGCGCCCAACAAGCTCGACGAGCACCCGTTTCTAACTTTTGTTCTCACGGCGATGAAGCGCGACACCGTGTCCCAGATGGAGAAGCTGACCAAGCGCGAGTTCGACCTGGAGCACATCCTCCAGCAGGCCGAGGGGCTGCGGATGGTCAACCAGCTCCGCCACCGCTTCGAGCAGGAGATCGAGAATCCCAGCGACGCCCTGGTTCGTGTGCTGACCGACCCGATCTACGATGGCCGCTTTACCGCGCAGGTGATGGAACGGTTCCGCGATCTGGCCAGGACCGCCATGCGCACGCACATCGCCGACGCGGTCGATCGCCGCTTGCGATCCGCGCTCCAGCAGAACAGCGAGGAGCAGGCCCCGAAGGAAGAAGCAATCGAGCCCGAGGACGATGGGCCAGAGATCGTAACGACCGCCGAGGAACTCCAGGGCCTCTACATCATCAAGGCCATCTGCCGCGACCTGGTCCCGCCCACGCGCATCCACGCGCGCGACGTGCAGAGCTACTTCGGCATCCTGCTGGACGATAACAACCGCAAGCCCATCTGCCGCCTGTGGTTCAACGGCAGCAAGAAGTACGTGGGCGTCTTCGACGACAACAAGTGCGAGTCGCGCCTGCCCGTGAACGGCCCCGACGGCCTCTTCGAGCACGCCGACGCCATCCGCCAGAGCCTCCGCCGCGTGCTGGGCGGCTAAGAGGACCAACCGCTGGATCAAGCTCATCACCCCCATCACCGTCCAGGAGATCCTGGACCTTGGTGCACGTGCGGCGGATGTGACGCGTCGGCCCGGCGAGCGTGGACCCGGATAGCCCGGATGCGTGCCCAGCCAACGCCGATCCCAGGCCTTTGGACGCCGATCCCAGGCCTGAGAATCTCGTTTTGAGGCCT
>CAYGTM010000460.1:0-2202 GCA_964352795.1 uncultured Phycisphaera sp. | reverse complement strand
GGTCAAGGCGGATGGGTAGGGCGTCCTCGAGCGGGCTGTTGATCCAACCGCCCGCGCCGAACGAGGTCGGCCCGCCCATCATCACCAGCCCGCCGCCCGCGTCGTGAACATATTGCCGGAGCTGGTCCATCGCCATGCGGCTGAAGTTGGCCGCCGGCTGGTTCATCAGCACGATGGCGTCGTACGAACCGAGTTCGACCAGACTGTCGGGCATCGTCGCCGACGGGCGCGCTTCGGCCAACACGCCCGCTTGCAGCAACGCCTGGATGAACGGCTGGGCCGTGGGCGGGTCTTCCACAAGCACCAGCACGCGGCCCTCACCGGCGACGAACGTGGTGGCCAGCGCGCGGTTGTTCTCCAGGATGGTGTCGCTCGCCACGCTCGACTCGGGCTCGAAGATCGCCTCGAAACGCAGCACCTCGGTGCCCGGAATCCGAATGGGCACGACGAAGGTGTTCAACCCCGCGTCGAGCGAGACCGCGACGCCAGGGCCCGGGCCCTCCGAATCGATGTTGATGGCCGACCCATTGGCGGTGATGGTCAGCGTGCCGCGCGATGGGGCATTCGAGCGCAGGGCGACGCGGAGGTTGGCGTTCTCGCCCATGCGGGCCGTCGCGGGCGCGAGCAGTTGCTCGACGATCACCTCGTTCTCATAGCGATACCGCAGCGGCAGCACGTCCACCGGCACGCCCTGGGCCCGGGCGGATCGCGCTTCGGCCAGCAAGTCGCCCGTCGTCTCGTTGCCATCGCTCATCAGCACGATGCGATACGCCGCGTCGGTGGGGCGCACGGCCAGCGCGAGCCGTAAGGCTTCGGCCAGATTCGTCTGGTCGGTGCGACCGGTGAAAGCGCGGTCGGCTTCGGGGGCCATCGTGCGCGGCAGGTTCTCGATGATCGCCTCGCCCGCGACGGCGACCGTGCCGATGCGGTCGGTGGGTTCCTTGCCCAGTTCGGCCGACTCGCGCACGAATCGGCGGGCCCGCTCCTGCACCGTCGTGGGCACCGAGCGGCTGAGATCGACCACCATGGTAACGGCCATGTCCTCGGCGGTGTCGCGCATCGAGGGCCGGGCCAAAGCGGCCACCAGCATCGCCAGCACGAGCAGCCTGACCACCAACGCCACGCGGCGGCTCGCGGTCGCCATGCCCGACAGGCTCTTGCGACCGATCAGCACCGCCAGGGGAATCAGGATGGCCAGCAACCAGAACCACTGGGGCTGAGCGAACTCGATAGGCCCTATCCGTACAACGGCCAGAAGGCTCAGCACGAACGGCCTCCCCGCGCGCCAGCGCCAGTGGATGTTCGGTTGGCGCTCGTGGGCCGGTGGGGCATCGGGTTCTGGGCCTCGGCTGATGGGCAGGGTCAGCGAATTGAGTATTTCGATCGATCCTACCGGGGAGGGCAGCCCCAGGTTCTAGGGCAACTCGAAAAGAGGTTTCGCGGCTGGTGACCATTGGTTCGAGTAGCAATACCAAGTATAATCCTAACATATTGCCCTGAATAAACGCAATCTTGAAACGCCCCCCCTGATCCGGGCATATCCCAGCGCAGAGAGGAAGCAGTGTTGTTCTGCGTTCCATTCGCATTCGTGGGGCATACCCCCACAAGTAGAGACAGAGGGGTATTGATATGACGAAGAATCTGATTCTCGCTTCGATGCTGGCCATTCCGGCACTTGCCGTGGCTCAGGTCACCCCGGTCAGCCCGTTCACGGGCGACCTCCAGGAAGGCTTCGACAGCCTGCCCGGTGGCTTCCCGCCTTCGCACCCGGTTTTCGGTGGCGTGGGTGAGATGATCAGCACCGGCGGCTCCATGCACACGACCACGGGCTGGGGCTTCCTTTGCACGATCTTCCCCTTCGAGGGGACCCGTCTGGCCGCTTCGGCTGGCGGTTTTGTCCGGTTCGAGTTCACCGAGGACGTGGGCTCCTTCGGCGGTTACTTCGGCTCCAACGCCGATACGGCTCCCCCGAACGCCACTGCCCGGTTCTTTGGCACCGGCGGCAACTTGATCGGGACCGAGGACATCGAACTGCTCGGTGACTGCGGCTGGAACTGGAACGGTTGGGAGTTCAGCGAGGCCGTGGCTGCCATCGAGGTCGAAGGTGCCCTCTTCGGCGGCGCTTTCGTTCAGATGGACGCCATGGAACTCGGCTTCGGCGGCGACGACTGCCGCGCCGACATCGACGGCGACGGCGAACTG
>CAYGTM010000459.1:0-2222 GCA_964352795.1 uncultured Phycisphaera sp. | reverse complement strand
GGATTTTTGGGGGGAGAAAGAAGAAAAGGAGGGAGAGAAGAGGAAGGGGAAGAGAAGATGAAGAGGGGCATTGGGGATTGGGGCACCTGAACAATCCGACTGGCGTGGCACCCGCTGGGCTTTAGATCACCACCGGTTGGATGGTTTCGTCGATCATCCCCGCCGCGTCCGCTTGGGCATAGAGATGCTTGAGGGCCGTTCGGCCCCGCTGGCCCATGCTCGCCGTCAGGTCGCTGACGTACATGCTCAGGTACCGATCGAGCAGGGCGGCGTTGTTCCACTCGGGGCGGGCGGCGCTGTGGAGCTTGAGGTAGGCCCGGGTGTCCTCGGGGTTGGCGCGGGCGTGGGCGACCGAGGCGCTCAGCAGGCGGCTGATCTCGGCGATGGTTCCCTCCCCGTGCTCTGTGTCGAGCGCGGTGCGGATGACGTTGAGGCCCAGGGGGAGGGGCTGTCCGGTCTTCGTGTGCCACCACTGGCCCAGGTCGAGGACTTGCTTGAGGCCCATGTCCTTGAATGTCAGTTGCGCCTCGTGGATGAGCACGCCCGCGCCGACGGAGCCATCGAGCACGGCCGGTGCGATGGATTGGAAGGGCATCTCGACGAGTTTGATGCCGTCACGGGATTGTCCCAGCACGAGATTGAGGACGAGCGCGGCGGTGGTGTTGGCGCCGGGGATGGCGATGTCTGGCTTCTGGGAACGCACGCAGCCGTCGCAGTGCAGGGGGGCGTCCTGTTTCGCCACGAGTTTGGGGCCGTAGCCCTCGCCGAAGGAGGCCCCGCAGTCGGTGATGGTGTAGAGGTCGCTCAGGGCGGGCCAGGCGGCCGCGGAGATGGCGGTGATGTCCAGCGGGTGCGAGCGGGCCGTCTTGTTGAGTTGCTCCACGTCCCGCGGCTTGGGGGTGAACTCGAAGCGGGCGGTGTCGATGGCGGGGGGGCGGAGTTGCTCGCCATCGGGAGCGATGAAGCCCGTCAGGGGCCACCACATGGCCATGTCGTCGGCGTCGGGCGAGTGGGCGAGGGTGAGGGAAATCGTGCGGGTTTGCGCCATGATGGAGGATAGGTTCCCGGTGTCGGCATGTGCGATGGGGAAACCGCTCGGTCTGAAGACCCGTTCATGCGCGCGGTTGGCCATATGCCCCACGCGTAGCATGTCGTCATGCGGAACTGGTACGGGCCTGGACCCAAGCGCAGGCATTCGAGCACGCACCGCGCGCCGGGGCGCTCGGTTCGCCACCTCGAATGGCGTGCTCGTGCGGCCCGTTTCGGACGCGGCGTGCGGCGGCGCGTTCCCATGATCCGAATCCCCATCGCGCGAACGAAGGCTGGCCCCCGGCGCGCCCGACCCGTGCTCTCGATCGCCATTTCCGTGGCCGTCCACGGGGTGCTCATCGTTCTGCTGGCCATGGCGCTCAGCGGGGTGGCCCGGCACGGGGGCGGAGCGATCGTGAGCCTTGACCTGGGCGTGAGCGATGCGGACAGGGCGGGCTTCCTGGCGCCCGTGATCGAGCCCGAGGCGACCGAGCCTGAAACGCAGCCCGAAGCACGCGATGCGGCGGCCGAGAATGCGGCGCGGGGATTGTCGCGGGCGCTCGAGCGTGTCTCCTCGGCAGCGGTTGTGGTGCCCGAACGAGCCGAGCTTTCGCGCGGCGTTGGGGCGGTGGCTCCCTTGCTGGATCGTGGTCCTGCTTCGGCGGGTGGGGTGTCGGGGCTGGACGCCTCGGGCATGGTGCCCGGGCTCGACGGCGCGAGTTTTGCCGGCGTGAGCGCGCAGCGGGCACGCAGCGTGGTGTACGCGGTGGACGCCAGCGGGGCGATGGTGACCAGTCTGCCGTTCGTGCTCGACGAGTTGCGGCGTTCGGTCTCGGCGTTGGCTCCAGATCAGAAGTTCGCCGTGGTGCTCTTCGGCCGTCGCGCTGGCGACGAGGACCATGCCGCGGGCGTGCGGCTGTTTCCCAGTGAGGGATTGCGGGCCGCGACGCCGGCGAGTAAGGCCGAGTTGTTCGCGTGGCTCGAGGGGGTCGAGGCCCGCGGGGCGAGCAACCCGCTGGACGGGCTGCTTGCGGCGCTCGGTCGCTCGCCCGAGGTCGTGTTCCTGCTGTCGCGCAGCATCCGCCGGACCGATGGGCGCGAGGCCGCCGGTGATTGGGGGCCCGGGCGCGAGGCGATTTTGGCCGAGCTCGACAAGGCCAACCCGGTGCGCAGGAGCATCTTCGGCCCGCCCG
>CAYGTM010000458.1:0-2231 GCA_964352795.1 uncultured Phycisphaera sp. | reverse complement strand
CCCCTCACCGCACACCCCCTCGCCGCACACCCCCTGGCCGCTCTTGTCCGCCTGCTCGACCACGAGCCCGCGCTGGGGATGGCCATCGTGGACGCCCAGGGCCGCACGATCACGAGCAACCGCCGGTTCATCGCCCTGACCGTGCCGCGGAGCGCGGCCGAGGGTGCCCACGATCACCCGGATCCATCCGCCCACCCGGGCACTCCCAAGGCCTCGTCGGCCTCCCGTCGCGGCGTGTGGGTCCGCATGGCGGCCGAGACGGTGCGCACGGTCGCCGCCCAGGGGCACCCCGCGGTGCTGCACTTCATCCACGAGGGGCGGCAGGTGCAGTGCGACGTGTGGCCGCTGCCCGAGGCGATGGCCGGGCCGGCGCACCCCACGAGCCCGATCGACCAGCGACCACCTCAAGCGCACGCCCGCGAGCCGCTGTTCCTCGTGCTGGCCGTCGAAGGGCGCTGCGAGCCAGTTGGGGACGACGCCCAGTCGCCGCTGCCGTCCACCTCGCCGGCGGCCGCCCAACGCTTCACCACGCTGGCCCCGATGATGGCCGAGCTTGGCGCCATGTCGACCCTGACGCCGCGCGAGCTGGAGGTGCTGGCCCTGATCGGCCAGGGCCTGGCCACCCGCGAGATCGCCGAGCGGCTGGGCCGCAGCCCGCGCACGATCGAGCGCCACTGCGACGCGATCCACAAGAAGCTCGAGACCACCAACCGCGTGCAGATGGCCAGGTACGCGATGGAAGCCGGGCTGACGGTGGAGGCGGGCAAGTTCAAGCGGGTCTGATTTGTCTTGTCGCCTCGGCGGCGGGCCCATGCGCCCGGCTGCGCCGGTCGCGGGTCTCACTTTGCGCTTCGCCAGCGGGGCCGCGCCCTTCGGGCTTGCGCCCGAAGACGGGCGGATGCCCCGTCGCAAGGCCACGGCGCGCTGCACGCTCGCTGCTTACTCCGAGCGATCAAGAGAACCAACACGAAGAGGGCACGGCCCGCGCCGCACCCTCACGATCGTGACGAGGTTGGAGCGAGGCTTCACGCCACCGCTTCGTCCCCGCTTGCCGGCAAGACGAGCTGGGCCTGCCCGTTGCCGACGAAGACGAAGTGGGCCGTGCTCTGGCTGCCGGCCGTCTGCTGGCCGCCCTTCAGGGCGCTGACGCGGTACGTCGCCGTCACCGTGCCCTGGGGCACCGACTGGTCGCGGAACTTGCGCTCGCTGACCGTGGCCACGCGGGCAAAGGCGGTGGGCTGGCCCGTGCCCGTCCACACCGAGCGGTCCACCAGGTAGGTGGTGCCGGCGAAGGTCTTGCCGTCCCAACGAACATCCAAGGCGCCATTGCCGACCAACTCGAAGGCCACGTTGGTCGGGTTCACCGGCGCGATGGGCGCCGGGTCCTTGGGCTCGGGGATCAGCGCCGTGGCGAAGACGCTGGGGTCATCGGTGGCGATGCCGAACGCCCGGATGATCTTGATCATCTGGGCCCCGAAGGTGTCCATGGCGTCGAAGGCACTCTCCTGGAGGATCGTGGCCGCCTTGGCCTGGTTGCGCAGGGCCAGGACGTTGTCGTACGCCGTGCGGCACGCCTCGACCAGCAGTTGCACCTGCCCGGACTGCTCGATCGAGAGCCCGATGTTGGCCGCCTGGGCCACCCACACGGGGGCCCGCTGCTCGTAGAACTCGAGGCGTTGCAATAGTTTCTGCGGAGTCACACTCATGATGCCATCCTTGTCTTGAGCCGGTATGCACCAGGCACGCCGGGCCATCCGTGTCGCCGCCGGAGCCTGATGCCCCGCCCGGCGTCGGCCCGGCCGGTCCAACGCTGGACCAATCCCGGGCCAGACCTTCTTTCGAGCGGTTGCAGGGGCGACTTTGGTCCGAGTTGGAAAAATACAAGAAAAGCATCAACTTGCCCCAAGGCGGCCCCCTTGGGCGATGGCGGCGACGAACATGAGTTCTTTCCAGCGACCACGCCGAACCGCGCAAGACCTGCGCCAAAAGCGTCCGAGAACCGCTCCAACGTCTGCGGAACCGAAGTCGAGAATGGTTTTCGTGTTGCCTGGAAAGGTTCTTGGGTTGCCTGGAATGGTTTTCGTGTTGCCAGCAACGGCTCCCGGGTTGCCCGGAACGATTCCCGGATGGCCAGGCATCGTTTCGGAGTTGCCCGGAAGCGTTCTTCTGTTGCCCGGAATGGTTTTCGAGTTGCCCGGAGAGGTATTCGGGTTGCCGGAAAGGGGCCTTGT
>CAYGTM010000457.1:0-2236 GCA_964352795.1 uncultured Phycisphaera sp. | reverse complement strand
GCCGTGGGCAACGGCAATCCGCTGACCGGATTGGTCACGCCAAACGTGTTTGGCGCTCTCGTCTTCGACGACGGTTCGGGCCCCGCCCTGTACGCGGGTGGCCGATTCGACGAGATCGACGGCGTGGCGGGCACCACGCTCCTCGGACGCTTCAAGGACGGCGCATGGGAGCCCGTGGGCGACGGCCTGTCGCGGAGTTCCATTACCGGCGACGCCGGCCAGATGGCCGTTTTCGATGACGGCACCGGCCCGGCCCTCTACGTCGGCGGCCGCAGCTTCTTCGCCGCCAGCGTCGGCCCAGGCTTCGACGTGTACAAGTGGGACGGCACCGAGTGGTCGGGTGTCGGCCAGGACTTCACCGGCATCGTCTCGAAGCTGTTCGTATGGAACGACGGCAGCGGCGAGGCCCTGTACATGACCACCAGCAGCACCGCACTGGGCCGCATCACCAGGCTCGAGGGCGACACCTGGGTCACTGTTGACGGTGGTGCCGATGGCGGATCGGTCTTTGGTCTGGCCGAGTGGAACGGCGACCTCTATGTCGGCGGCAGCTACACCACGGTGGATGGCCAGGACGCCGGCGGCATCGTCCGCCGCACGGGGTGCGACGACGCCGGCTGCTACGCCGACTTCGACGGCGATGGCTCGCTGAGCATCTTCGACTTCCTGGCGTATCAGAACGCCTTCGACGCGAGCGACCCGGCGGCCGACTGCGACGAGGACGGCAGCCTGACCATCTTCGACTTTCTGTGCTTCCAGAACGCGTTTGATGCGGGCTGCCCGTAAGCCAAACAGACCGCGAAGGCAAGGACCGGATAAACCCGATTCGCACGCCGCCGACCATCGCTACGCACTCGTGCGTCCGGTGGTCGGCGTTTGCGTTGTTACCATGCATGGACCAACGACGTACTTCCACATGGACACCAACGAGGGAGATTGACCATGATCCGCACGACCATGTTCCTGTTCACCACCGCCGGCCTGGCCACCACCGCCTTCGCCCAGTGCGAACCCGCCTGGGACGGCGGCATCGGCAACCCGGGCATCACCACCGGCTATGTCCAACCCATGATGAACTGGGATGACGGCACGGGCGAACGCCTCTACGCCGGCGGTTCGTTCAACGGCATTACCGGCGTGGCGGGCACCACCATTCTGGCCCGCTGGGACCGCGACAGCGACACATGGTCGCGCGTGGGCACGCCCGGCCTGAGCACGGGCAGCACCAACGGCTTCCTCACCAGCATCCTGCCGTTCGAGGTCTTTGGCCAGGAACGCCTAGTCGTCGCGGGCTTCTTCGCCAGCGCGGGCGGCGTGGCCGACACGCGCTCCATCGCGGCGTGGAACGGAACGGATTGGGTTTCGATGAACGCCGCCCTGCCCGCGCCGCAGAGCATCTGGTCGATGACCACCGGCGACGTTGGCAATGGCGAGAACCTCATCATGAGTGGCGCGTGGCCCTCCATCGGTGGCGTCGCCGCGGCCGACATCGCACAATGGGATGGCGACGAGTGGCTGCCCGTGGGCGACGGCACCGGCGTCTTCGGTACCTTCAGCCCCACCGTCTTCGGCCTCGAAATGTTCGACGACGGTAGCGGCCCCGCCCTGTACGCCGGAGGTCGCTTCGACTCGATCGGCGGCGCGCCGGGCACGAACCTCATCGGCCGCTTCAATGGCTCCGAGTGGGAGGCGGTCGGCGCTGGCCTCATCGGGACGGACTTCACCGCCGATGCTGGCGTATTGGCGGTCTACGACGATGGCTCCGGTCCCGCGCTATACGCGGGCGGCCGGAGCTTCTTGGCCGCAGGTCAGCCGAACGTGAGCGTGTATAAGTGGGACGGCGTGAGTTGGACCGCCGTGGGCCAGGAGTTTGGTGGTGCCGTCGAAGATCTCAAAGTGTGGGACGACGGCACGGGTGCGGCTCTCTACGTCGCCGGCCAGGCTGTCCCCGACATCCGTTATATCGCCAAACTCGTCGACAACGAGTGGGTGCCCGTGGACGGCGGCATCGCCAGCCAGCCGGCCACCAGCGGCATGTTCGCCAGCGCCTTCGGCCTGCACGTCTGGGACAACGATCTGTACGTCGCCGGAAACTTCACTCTCGTAGGTGAGCCCGCCATCGGCGTTCGCGGCATCGTCCGCCGCACGGGTTGTGGTGATGCGACCTGCTACGCCGACTTCGACGGCGACGGCGAGCTGACCATCTTCGACTTCCTCGCCTTCCAGAACGCCTTCG
>CAYGTM010000456.1:0-2238 GCA_964352795.1 uncultured Phycisphaera sp. | reverse complement strand
CCCGCGGTGCTTGCGCACGAACTTCCTGACCCGATACACCCGACTCGGCGGCGCCGCGACGACGGTCTCTCCAGCCAGATGCCGCCCCACGTCGGACGCCAGCGCCGTGGCCGTCTCGTAGCGGCGGGCGCGGTCCTTCTCCAGGGCCTTCATCACGATCCAGTCGAGCTCGCCCTTGACCAGCGAGCCCAGCTTGCCGGGCTCGACGCGGCGGGCGGCGGCGGTGGCGGCCAGGGTGCCCAGGTCGCGCGAGAGGCGCAGGCTGGGCGAGGGCGGGTCCTGCTCGCGGATCATCTTGCGGATGTCGTCGAGCACGGCCTGCTTCAGTTCGCCCAGCACGAAGGGCGTCGAGCCGGTGAGCAGCTCGTACAGCAGCACGCCCAGGGCGTACACGTCGGTGCGCGTGTCGATGTCCGGGTCGCCGCCCGCCTGCTCGGGGCTCATGTACTGCGGCGTGCCGATGAGCTGGCCGTGCATGGTGAACAGCGTCTTGTCGGTCAGCCGCTCGCCCGCGGCCCCGGTGGCCTTGGCGATGCCGAAGTCGATGACGCGGGCGAAGGGGGCGCCGTCGACCATGCTCACCAGCACGTTGGCGGGCTTGAGGTCTCGGTGGATGACCCCCTTGGTGTGGGCGTGCTGCACGGCCTGGCAGACCTGCTGAAACAGCGCGAGGCGTTCATCGACATTCAGCTTGTGCGCATCGGCGAACCTGGTGATGGCGTCGCCCACCACGTACTCCATCACGAAGTAGGGCCGACCGGTTTCGGTCAGCCCGCCGTCGAGCACGCGGGCGATGTGCGGGTGGTTCATGAGGGCCAAAGCCTGCCGCTCGGCCTCGAAGCGGGCGACGACCTGGCGGCTGTCCATGCCGGGCTTGATGATCTTCAGGGCCACGCGGCGGCGGACGGGCTCGGCTTGTTCCGCTAAGAAGACCGCCCCGAAGCCGCCCTCGCCGATGCGCTGGAGGATCTTATAGGGGCCGATGCGGGCGCCCGGGCCCTCGGTGAGCTCGCTCTCCCAAGGCAGGCGGGAGGTCTGCTAGCTCTTCAGGAAGCTGCCTGCCTTGTCATCGGCGTCGAGGAGGGCGGCGATCTCGGCCCGCATTGTCGCGTTGCCCTCGCAGGCGTCTTCGAGGTAGGCGGCCCGGTCGGCTAGGTTGGTGATGAGGCGGGCGTTGTGGAAGATGGTTTCGGGGGTCGGCCGGGCGTTCTGGTCGTCGGGGGTACGCATGGGTGGGCTCCTTGGCATCATTGGCCGTGGATGGATGTCCGCGGCCGTCCGCACCCCTCCATGCGTCAGAAGCCGCCCGGGGCACTCACCGGCGTGGAGATTTTCTTTGGGGTTGAGAAGTGGGATAGCATGGACGCCGGGCACCCCACATCCCCCAATCTCACGGATGGGTCCGGCGTGGGAGGTTGATCCATGCTTGCTCGCTCGATCTGGCGTCCGGTCCCGTTCGTGCTGGCTCTTTTGGTGGCGATGGCGATGGCCGTGCCGGGGTTGGGGCAGTCGGTGGCGGTGGATCCGACCGGTGCCGTGGAAGCGACCGAAGCCGATCGCATCCTCGACACCTTGGCGCGGCAGCGGCTGGTCCACGAGAATGCCATGGACGACCTGCGGAGCAGCATCCACAAGGCGCTGCGATACGAGATCGACCGGCCGCGTCGGGGGACGGATGGTGACGAGGCCGTGGAAGCAGCGCGGGACCAACTCGACGACTTCGTGCGGCACGGAACGATCCCCGATGGTCACCGGCAGGCCCAGTCGTGGAACAACCAGTACGCCAGCAAGCACGAAGCGATGGTCCGCAACTACGAACAAGCCGAGGCCAACCTGGAACGGATCGGCGAGGCCGAACTGGCCGGGCTCATCATGGCCGAGGCCGAGGCCTTCGAGGGACACTGGGATCTGGGCCCGTGGACCGAGCGGCTGGAAGCGGAGCAGGCCCACGACGATCGAACGCTCAAGCCCGATGGCACGCCGCTGCGGCTCGACCTGGACGCCGGCGAGGCGTACCGGCTCGAAGTCGTCGGGAAGCGCGTGGGTGGGGCCGGGTCGCTCGTGGTGGTGCTGCCCTATGGCGAGGGGCGCCAGCTCAGCATACCGGCCATCGCCGATGCGGACGGGTTGTTCCGCGTGCTGCTGACGGTCCGCGAGCGCGGCGTGCTGGCCGACCTGGGCGTGGCGCGGCCGATGAGCGAGGCGACGGCGAGCGATGCGGAGTCTGGCGTGCTGGTG
>CAYGTM010000455.1:0-2238 GCA_964352795.1 uncultured Phycisphaera sp. | reverse complement strand
GGTGGGGCGCGCTGGCCGATGGCACGCCGGCGGCGGCGTACTTCGCGTGTACGAGCGGCGGGCGGATCAACAAGGGGCAGATCTGGCGGTACACGCCCTCACCGGCCGAGGGTGGGAAGGGCGAGGCGCGTGAGCCCGGTGTGTTGGAGTTGTTCATCGAGCCCAACGACGCGGGGCTGATTGATAATGCGGACAATATTACGATCGCGCCGTTCGGTGATCTGATCATCTGCGAGGACGGGGCCGACGAGCAGTTCCTGGTGGGCGTGACGCCCGAGGGGCGGATTTATAAGATCGGGCGGAACGCGTGGAACCACAGCGAACTTGCCGGGGCGTGCTTCAGCCCGGATGGTTCGACGCTGTTCGTGAACGTGCAGACGGTGGGGATCACGCTGGCGATTACGGGGCCTTGGGAGAGTCGGCGGGCGGGGTGAGGGAAGAGGAGAGGGAATCACCACAGAGGCACGGAGGCGCAGAGGCACAGAAGAAAGAGTGAGAAGGGGGATTGGGCGGAGGAAGGAGAGGGAAGAGAGAGAGTGAAGAACCCTCACCCCGCCCCTCTCCCTGGGAGGGAGAGGGGGGAAGAGAAGAGACAAAAGAAGACCCCGCGCTTGCGGTTGGGGCTCGGACTGTTCCGCTATTTCTTGTCGCGGCGGTAGTCGGTCTTGCCTTTGTCGCGGGACTTGCTCTTGCGGCTTCGGCGGGTACCGCCGGGCATTTTCTTGAAGCCGGCGCCTTCGGCGGCTTCCAATCCACCGCCGCCGGCTCCGAGGGTGAGGCCCTCGAGGCCCTTGGTGACGGCCTTGCCCACGGCGCGGCTGTCGGCGTCGGCGACGAGCAGTTCGAGGCGGCGTTTGGGGAGGTCGACGGCGCCGATCTGGACGCGGACGCGATCGCCGAAGTTGAAGCTGCGTCCCGAGTTCTTGTCGACGAGGCCGCCGGTGTCCTTGACGGTGATCCACTTGGGTGTCTTGCCCTCGCGGGTGGTGTCGCCGGGCAAGTCCTCGACCTTGATGAACCCGTCGGCGAGGTACTTATCGATCTGGATGAAGATGCCTCGGGTATTGAGGCCGGTGACGACGCCGTCGAAGACCTCGCCGACCTTGTTGGAGAGGAGCTGGAGGACGAGGAAGCTGCGGAGTTCTCGTTCGGCGTCGGCGGCGTTGGCCTCGGTGTCGCTGATGTGGCGGCCGATGGTGACGAGGTCTTCCTGGGCGATGTAGGACTCGGTGTCACTGAGCTTGCGACCCAGGAGTTTCATTTCCTTCTCGCCCTTGGGGGGCTTCTGGCCGTTGTCGGTCAGGGTGAGGTAGTCCTGTAGCAGTCGGTGCGTCAGCAGGTCGGCGTAGCGGCGGATGGGGCTGGTGAAGTGGGAGTACGCGTCGCTGGCCAAGGCGAAGTGGCCGATGGGTGCGGGTGAGTATTCGGCCTTGGAAAGCGTGCGCAGGACGGCCATGTGGACGGCGCGGCCGGATGGCTTCCCTCGCGTGGCGTCGAGGATGCTCTGGAGTTGTTCTCGTGTCGGGTTCTTGGGGATGGCGTAGCCGGCGACCTTGGCGACTTTCTGGGCTTCTTCCATGCCCGCGGGCGTTGGGGCGGGGTGCACGCGGCGCATGACCGGGACGCCCATGCGCTCGAAGAGTCGGGCGACGGCCTCGTTGGCTTCGACCATGAACATCTCGATGATGGTGTGGGTGAAGGCGTCGTCTTCTGGTTCGGCATCGATGACGTGGCCGTTGTCGTCGTAGATGAGCTCGGCGTCGGGCAGGTCGAGGTGGATCATGCCGGCGGCGCGGCGGCGTTCTCGGATGGTGCGCGCGAGCTCGTCCATGAGTTTGACGGTGTTCTTGAGCTTGGCGGTGTATTCGGGCTCGGTCTTGGCGTGCTTGCGTGCTTCTTCTTCGTTGCCTTCGATGAGGGCTTGTGCTTCCAGATAGGTCATGCGCTTGGCGCTGTTGATGATGGTCTGGGCGGCACCGGTGCGCGTGACGCGGCCCGAGAGGTCGTAGTGGATGAACAGGGTCTTGGCGAAGCGCGGCACCTGGGGCTGGAGCGAGCAGATGCCGTTGCTGAGAATCTCGGGGAGCATGGGGATGACGTGGCGGGGGAGATAGACGCTGTTGCCGCGCTCGCGGGCTTCGACGTCGAGCGGTGAGCCGGGGGCGATGAAGGAGGCGACGTCGGCGATGTGGATGCCCAGTTCCCAGCCGGTGTCGGTGCGTTTGACGGAGATGGCGT
>CAYGTM010000454.1:0-2253 GCA_964352795.1 uncultured Phycisphaera sp. | reverse complement strand
ATCTGCCGCCGTTGCGCGTCAGCCTGCGCGGCGGCACGGGCGTGCGCGTGTACGCCGACTATCCCGAGGGAACGCCGTGGTCGCACGACGAGCGCGTGCTGGTCCACGAGGGCGAAATCGAGTTCCCCGTCGCGCTCGAACTTGAGGGCGAGTGGTCGGGCCGTCCCATGCTGGTGGTGAGTTATCAGGCGTGCGACGACGCCCGCTGCCTGCCCGTGCGCACCGTCGAACTCGACGTGGCGATCGACAAAACCGGTGAGGGCGGCGTGGGCGTGGAATAGGCCCTACGGAGCGGGCTGGACCACTGCCGGGGCCTCGATGGGCTTGTCCTGATGCGCTTCCTGACGCTTGCTCCACGCATCGGCCGCCATCCTCGCCGCCACGATCAGCAGCGCGATCGACACCACCAGCCGCACCGTCTGCAACGGCAGGCGGTGCGTGAGCGCCGCGCCGAGGCGCCCACCGATGAACGCCGTCGGAGACAACGCCGCCGCGATGATGAGGGCGTCGATCACGCTGCGCCCATGCTCGGGCCCCAGGGTCGCCAACTTGAGGGAAGCCCCGACGACGGCCGTGAGCACCATGACCGCCGAACTGGTCGCGATGGCGTTGCGAATGGGCATCTTGCAGAACACCTGGAGCATGGGCACCATCAACACGCCGCCGCCGATGCCCAGAAGGCCCGCGACCATGCCCGTCGCCAGGCCGATGGCGCTCAGGCGGACGACGTGGATGTCCTGGCCTTGCTGCTCGGGCTCGGGCGTTTTGCGAAAGTACCGGGCGATGGTCATGAGCGCATAGGCCGCGATGAAGCCGGCGAGAATCTTGCGCAGGATCAGCCCGTCGAACTCGTTGGACACCAGCACGCCCACCACGATCGAGATCGCCATGGCCGGCAGGATGACCCGCAGGGCCCCGTAGTTGATCGCCTTGGCCTTGCGGTGCCGCAGGGCGGCGGGGAAGGACACCACGATGTTGACCACCATGGCGGCGGCCATGAACATGTGGTGGGCGGTGCCCGGGTCGGGGTCGTACACGAAGACGGCCAGGGCGGGCAGCATGATCATCGAGCCACCGATGCCCGCAAGCCCCCCCAGCACGCCAGCGAGGGCCCCGATAACCAGGCAGATGGCGACTTCTGTAAGGTTCATGCGGGCCAACGGTAGGGAAACTGGGCCTTCCTCGATGCGTGATGCTCGCTTTTGTCCGGCGTTGGCGCACTTTGCCTTCAGCCACGGACGCGGAATGCCGACGTCGTCCGAGAACGGGAACGGCCCGTTGGCGGACCGGATCGCCTGCCGCCCCTACCGTGGGGGCAGTAACGCGAGCCGGTCGGTCCCCAGGGGGTGGTGCCCCAGGGACCAAAAGTGAAGATCGGGTGGAGCCTTGGGGCGTGGTGGCCCCATTCACTCGGTCAGCCGGCAAGCGGAGACCGGTGGTGGTCCAGAAAACCGAAGACATGATCCTGCGCCAACGGCGCGTGGTGGGCGTGAGCGCCCCCGTGGCCCAGCCGCGCCCCGTCGGGTTCCTCGAGCCCGCTCACGACCTTCCCGAAGCCGCCCCCCTCCGAGGGGCCGCCCCCGTGCAAGACATGGTGGGCTTGGCTGGCACGGTTGCTCGGCGAGGGTGGAAGCCCTCGGCCGGCGTGCTCTGGCTGGTGGGCGCTGTGATGACCGTCGCCACGGCCATCACGGCCAAGCAGCTTGGTCCGGTGAGCCCGATGGCTGCCATCGGCCCTGCCAGGACTGCCGAAGTCGCCCATGCTCCGTCAGTGGCCCAGCCCGCCGCGCTCGCCACGCCCGCGATCGCCTTCGCCTCGCTGGCCGGCGAGATCGAGCCCGACGCCAGCACCAGGTGGTTCAACGGCCGCCCCGTGCGACCGGCCCGCACGATCACCATGAAGGTGACCGCCTACTCGGCCGACGCGGCCTCGTGCTACCCGTTTGCCGACGGCCAGACCGCGACGCTGCACTCGGTGGAGTCCAACGGCGGCTTCCTTGTTGCGGCCGATACCGACCTGCTGCCCTTCGGCACCATGCTCAGCATCGAGGGCTACAACGGCGGCAAGGTGGTGCCCGTGCTCGACCGCGGCGGCGCGATCAAGGGCAACCGGCTCGACCTGCTCTTCCCCAGCCACGAGGCCGCCCTCCAGTGGGGCGTCAAGACCCTGGACGTGGTGGTGTGGGAGTATGCGGACGGGAAGCCTGCGGTGGATCCTCGGAAGCTTCGGTCGTAAGCACCACGATCACGAAC
>CAYGTM010000453.1:0-2273 GCA_964352795.1 uncultured Phycisphaera sp. | reverse complement strand
CTCTCGGCCAGATGGGTACACAGCCGCAGGCCCGATTCCCCCGCCCGGCGATACGCCCCGAGCGAAACCGAGTACGGCGCGTGGGGCTCGAGGCCCAACTCGATGGCCTCGAATCGGTGCTTCTGGGCGTGCTCCAAGGCCCGATCGAGCCCGGGCGAGCCATCGGGCCTCAAGCCGAAGAACTCCAGGAACGACACGCCAAGAAGTCCCGCCTCGGCCATCACCCGGGCCGGGGCCACCGAGGGCGCGCCGAGCACCGAGCCGGCGATATCCCCCACCGCCACCGTGCCGCCCTTGAGCAGCATTTCCACACCCTCGCGCACGCTCGCGGCGATGTCGGGAGCCTGGGCGTGCCGGCTGGTCCGCACCATGTCGATCCACGCCGCGAAGCCGCCCTTGCCGATGGGTTGGGGGCCGATGTGGGTCAGGTCGAGATGGGTGTGGGTGTTGACCAGGGCCGGGGCCACGACGTGCCCGGGCAGGTCGACGTGCCGGGCGCTGGCCCATGCGGGGTGCGTTCGGACTTCGGCCGCCGTCCCGATGGCCAGGATGTGGCGTGATCGCGGACCTGTCGTTTGCACGAGCAGGCTGTCGCTTGCGCGCACGGCACCACGGGCATCGGCAAATCCTGCGCATCCGACAGCCAGAAGCCCGCCGAGCGGGCCGCTCCCGGCATAGTGTGAGCCATGCGAGCCCGATGGAGATCGGGGGCCGGCGTTCGCGTCCGGCCGATCGCGGCTTGTGTGATGGGGTTCGTGCACGGACCCCGATAATACGGAAGGTTTGGCACCGCCCGCCCATCGCCATCGGCTCCCAATAGAAACGGGCCAGCACGGAGGATTCCCATGACCCGCAGTTTGATGATGACACGTCCCATCGCACTGGTGGCCCTGACCGGCCTGGCCCTCTCGACCCTGGGCGGCTGCGTGAGCCAGAGCCGCTTCGATGCGGCCGACCGCGACAACCGCCAGCTCCGCGAGCAGCTCGCCCAGCTCCAGCAGGAGCAGGGCAGCTACCAGGGCCAGCTCGAGAACGAGCGCCGGCTGCGCCAGCAGGCCGAGGCCGCCGCCCAGAACGCCAGCCGCTCGCTGGCTGGGGCCCAGGGCGACCTGACCGAGATGGAACGGCGGATGCTCGAGCTGGGCAACTCGCTCGACAACGTGGCCCTGATGACCCTCGACCGCCGTACCGACGCCGCCCTGCGCGAGCTGGCCCGCAAGTACGCCGGCCGGATCGTGTACGACCCCGATCGCGGGATGCTGCGGTTCAGCAGCGACCTGACTTTCGCCAGCGGGCAGGACACCGTGACGGCCGAGGGCCGCCAGAGCCTGACCGACCTGGCCACGATCCTGAAGGCCCCCGAGGCCAGCGGCTACGAGCTGGACATCGTGGGCCACACCGACAGCCAGCCCATCAGCAGCGGCACCGCCCGCCTGCACGCCACCAACATGCACCTGGCCGCCCACCGCGCCATCTCGGTGCGCCGCGAGCTGGTGACCATGGGCCTGCCCGCCGGCCAGATCCGCGCCGCCGGCTGGGGCGAGCACCGCCCGCTGGTGCCCAACACCAGCACCGGCAACACCCCCCAGAACCGCCGCGTGGAGATCTTCATCCGCCCCAGCACCATGCCAGGCGCGGGCGGCTCTTACACCGGTGTCCAGGACTCGGGCATCCAGGCCGACATCGACGACGCCCGCGGCAGCAGCGGCCGCGGCCCGATCGATAAGTAAGCCCACCGCCAGCAACGCTTGACGAGGCCCGGGCGCGAGCCCGGGCTTTTCGTTTGCTGCATTTCCTACCGTTCGTCCGGAAGGGACGCACGCATGGGCAAGACAACCACCACATCGTCAGCGAAGACCGATACGCCCGTCCTCCTCTCGGGCGGCAACCCCCAGATCGCCAAAGCCGACGGCGACGCACCGGTACAGGCCTACATCGCCGCCATGCCGGGCTGGAAGCGCGACGCCGGCCGGAGGCTGGACGCACTCATCGTGCGCAGCGTGCCCGGCGTGCGCAAGGCGGTGCGGTGGAACTCGCCCTTCCATGGCGTCGAGGGCCGGGGCTGGTTCCTGTCCTTCCACTGCTTCACGAAGTACATCAAGGTCGCCTTCCTCCGCGGCACTTCACTCAACCCGCTCCCGCCCGTCGAGTCCAAGGATCCCAATACACGCTATCTGCACATCTTCGAGGACGAGCCGCTCGACGAGGAGCAACTGGCCGACTGGATCCGTCAGGCCGCGGCCATGCCCGGCGATCCACTGTTCAAGTGTGGG
>CAYGTM010000452.1:0-2290 GCA_964352795.1 uncultured Phycisphaera sp. | reverse complement strand
CGCTTTGGCTCTCTCGGGGCCGCGTTCGCTCATGACGAAGCACTCTGGGCGATCAGCTCGAGCAGCTTCCTTTCCGTCTCGTCGAGCGAGAGTTCGCTGCGCGCCCCGGCCGCACGAATATGCCCGCCGCCGCCGAACGCGCCGGCGATCTTGGCCACGTCCGGCCCGCCCACCTTGCTCCTCATGCTGATCTTCACGAGGCTCTTGCCATCGCCCGTGGGCGGGGCCTCCACCAGCACGATCGCGACGTTGACGCTCTTGACCGCCAGCGCCGGGTCGGCGAAGCCGCTGGTCATGCCCACGCTCGCCCCGATGCTCGTGATGTCCGCGGCGTGCACCTTCACGACCGCGACGCCCAGGTCCTCGTGCAGGCTCAACGAACCGAGCGCCTTGCTCATCAGCTTCAGGCGCTGGATGGGGTCGCTGAGCATCGTCATCTTGACCAATCGAGGATGCTCGGCCCCGGCCTGCACTAAGTCCGCCGCCAGCCGAAGCACATGCGGCGTCACGCTGGGATGGCGGAACCAGCCGGTGTCCGTGCCCAGACCCAGCATGAGCGGCTCGGCGATGTCGACGGGCAGGTCGCTCGCGCTGTCGATCCCGAGCAGCAGCGTGCAGATCTCCGCCGCCATCTCGCACGCCGCCGCCGCGTCGCTGTCGATCACCCGCGTGTCGGCGACTTCCGGCGAGCCGCTGCGGTGGTGGTCGAGCACGGCGGTCTTGTCCGCCTTGCCCGCGATCCAGGGCTTGTAGGGCTCGAGCTGGCTCCACGCCCCGGTGTCGCAGATCAAGCACCGATCGAAGGGCGGCGGCGGGTCGCCCGCGTCGAGGTGGACCCACCCGGTCTGGCCCATGATGTCGCCGATCCAGGGTGGCATCTCGCCCGCGTAGGCCAGGAAGGCCTCGACGCCGGCAAGCTTCGCCGCCCGCGCGATCGCCAGGGTGCTGCCCACGGCGTCGCCGTCCGGCCGCGTGTGACAGATGACCAGCAGCCGGCCCGCGTCGCGGATCCAGGTTGCCAGTTCCTTCGGGCTGGCGGTCGATTCGTACACGGCGCTCTCCGCAGCGTGGCTCATGCGTGTTCTTCCATTTCGAGCCACGAAGGCACGGTTGTGGACAAGCGTTCGTTCGCCCGCGCCACGTCGCGCGCGAGCTGGGCCGTCAGTTCATCGATCCCGCCGAAGCGGACCTGGTCGCGCAATCGCGAGACGAAGGCCAATCGCAGCGTCCAACCATACTCGGGCGCGTCGCTCTGCGGCGTGAACCCGATCAGGTGCGCTTCCACGCGCCGCTGCACGCCGTCGAACGTCGGGCGCTCGCCCACGTTGACCGCGGCGGGGACCATCCGCCCATCCTCCAGCGTCGCCACGCACGCGTACACGCCGTCGCCCGGCGGCATGGTGTCGAACCGGAGGTTCGCCGTCGGAAACCCGATCGTCCGCCCGCGCTGGTCGCCCTTGACCACCTCGCCCACCATCTCGTACGCCCGCCCCAGCACGCGGCCGGCGTCGGCCACCCGGCCGTGCGAGAGGAGCCATCGCGTCATCGAACTGCTGGCCGTGACGACGCTCTGGTCGCCCAGCGAGACCTCCACCGGCCCAACGACCTGGACACCGAACCCCCTCGACCGCCCCAGTTCGGCCAGCGTGCCTACGTTGCCCGCCCGCTTGACGCCGAATCGGAAGTCCGCCCCTTCCACCACGGCGACGGGATGCAGCGGCATCAGCACGTCGTCGACGAACCGCTCGGGCGCGAGGCCCAGCAGTTCGGTTGAGGGTTCGAGCCTGAGCACCTCGTCGGCCCCGGCGTCCAGCAACAGGTCGGCCCGTTGCTCGAAGCCGGTCAATCGCGGCGGCTCGGCTCCGGGGGCCAGCACCGCCCGGGGTGAGGGATCGAACGCGAGCACCACGACGCGGGCGTCTTCGCCCAGGCCATCGGCGATCCGGCGGGCGGCCTCGACGAGCCGGCGGTGGCCCATGTGCACGCCGTCGAACACGCCGATGGTCAGGACGGAAGCCCCTCCTGATCGGGTCGTGTTCGGAAGGTCGCGGTGGTCGTCGGCGGCGGGCGGCACGCGGGCATGGTACGGCCCCGGGGGCCCTCCGGGCGGGGTTTTCGGTCCGATACCCAAGCGCCCAAGGCCCTTGGGCGCCCATGAATGCTCCATATGCGCGCCTGAATGCTCCGTATGCGCCCATGAACGGCCCATGGGCGCGCCTCGATGGGCCTGGGGCGCACCCCGCCCGGCTTGCGGTGCCCCTCGTCTGGCCTGCGGCGCGCTCCGCCCGGC
>CAYGTM010000451.1:0-2308 GCA_964352795.1 uncultured Phycisphaera sp. | reverse complement strand
GGTGCTGGCGGTGGCCGGCCAGATCGCCATGCTCATCCCCATCGCCGGCAACGGGCTTGGGCTGCGCGAGTGGCTCATCGGCGTGCTGGCCGCCAGCCTGCCCGCAGCCTTGCTAGGCGGGGCCGACACCAACCTCTCGCAGGGCCTGACCGCCGACGTGCTCAACCGCTTCGTCGAGGTAGTGGTGGCCGTCCCGCTGGGCCTGGCGTGCCTTGGCATCATCCTGCGGCGGATGCGTCGCCACCAGCGGATTCGATCCATCGAGAAGGCGAGCGGAGACCTTCCCTAAGCCCGACCCGGTCGGCGTCCACATCGATTATCATTACCTGCTCATGTTGTTGTTCGTCTTCTATGCCGTGGCCGTGTGGTATGGTGCTGTTCGATGGCGTCGGTCGTGGCGCGCCTTCGCATGGGTGAGCGGCGGGCTGCTGGGCGTGCTTGCGGTCATCCAGTTCCATGTGCTGCTCGATGCTTGGACCAGAGCCGAAATCTACATGCCCGTGCTCCAGTTCCTCCTATGGAGCTACATGGGCCTGGTGGGCCTGGTGGGGTATTTCGTCGCGTGCATCCCCCAAGCCCGACGCCCGTGGTGCTGCGCCGGGTGCGGCTATGACCTGACCGGCGTTCCCGGCTTCACCGACCTGTGCCCCGAGTGCGGGGCGGCCTTCGGCGACGACATCGCGCACGCCGCACAGCGCCGCGCGAGCGCGGTCGTGTCGGCACCAATCCCCACCGGCCCGGCCCGCGCGCCGCGAGACATGGCCGGCATCCTGGGCCACACGAGTTTGTCCCAGGGCCACTCAGCGACGCAGCACGCGCCAGCCGCCGCCCACCAACAAGATCACGATCGGCACGCCGAGCACCAGCGTCCATCGCAGCACTGAGAGGCGGCCCGCGGGGATCTGGCCGATCATCGCCACGCTCGACGAGCTGACGGTGGGCGCGATGAACTCGTCGCGCCCCGAGAGCCACAGCACCGCCGCGTCGAGCAACGCCAGGTTTCCCGGGTAACTGCCCACCATGCGACCGTCGAGGCTCTGGCCCGAGCTGACAATTTCATCGGCCAGCCAGTCATTGCTGCCCACCACCACCACGCGGCCGATGCGCCCGTCCACCTCGCCCACCTCACGCTGGGCGGCCCAGGCGATGGTCCAGGGCCCGTCGGCATCGTCGGTTTCGGGCTCGCGCACGGGCGGGTTGGACACCAACGCCCGCTCGGCCCGCGGCACGCGGCGGTAGCCCGACCAGCGCGTTTCGCCCCAGGTTTGCTCATCATCCACGGTCAGCAGCGGCCATGCATCAGCGCCACCGTCGTGCTCGATGGGCACCGCCCACGGCGCGTACGCCAGCAAGCCCGTGAGCGCGGCTTGCAAGGGATGCTCGCGGCCCGTGCCGCGCACGAGCATGTCGTGCTCGACCACCTCGCTCTGGGCGGGCTTGCTCATCAGGGCCACACCAGACTGGCCCCGAAGCCCGAAGGCCGCGAGCGGCGCGGCCGTCGCATCGACGCCGCCGCCCACGACCACCTCGCTGGGCGTCAGATTCACCAGCACCGGCCCGCCCGTCTCGACGAGTTGTTGCACCAGTTCGCCGAGCTTGGCCACGCGCTCGTCGGGCCGGGGTGCCATCGGGTCGGGCGAGCGGACGCTGGTGTTGGTGTTCAGCACGAGGTGGATGACCGGCCTGGCCCGCGCCGGGTCGAGCCTCACGAGCCCGGGCGGGTCGGGTTCGAGCATCACGGGCCATTCGATCACGTCGATGCCCTGCCGTCGCAGGTGGGCGATGGCCACGCCCATCGCGCCAGGCCGCTCGATGAATCGCGCATCCTCGGCGTGGGCCACGATGACGATGGGCCGCCGCGGGTCGATGGCCGTGAGCATGGCGGTGGCGACGAGGCCTTCCACGCGGCCTCGCAGGGATGGGGCCGTCGCCGCCTCTGGACGCAGCACGCCCGGCGGTGGAAGCAATGTCTGCGCGTCGATCGCCACGGCGTTGTCGGGCCCGACCAGCACCGCGGCGGCGGCATCGCCCACCGCGCGCAGCACGCGCACTACGTCGAGGGGCTCCATCCGCTCGGCCGACTCGGCGGCCGACGCGCACAGGTCGCGGGCCGGGGCGGCGGCCTGGCCCAGTTCCATCGCGGCGCGGCGGAGGGCTTCGGGGTACTGCCGATCTCGCGCGATGACCTGGGCCTCGGCGGCGAGAATCGCAAGCTGGGCGGCGGCGTCGCGGGCCGGTGCCAGGATGGCCGCCCGCGCGCGATCCAACGCCGGCACCCGGACACCCGGCATGATGGTCGATTGTAGTT
>CAYGTM010000450.1:0-2313 GCA_964352795.1 uncultured Phycisphaera sp. | reverse complement strand
CCCGAGATCATTGTCGGCACGCCCGGACGCGTCATGGACATGGAGCGGCGCGGCTACCTGCGCTTCGACAAGATCCAGGTGGCCATCCTCGACGAGGTCGACCGGATGCTGGACATCGGCTTCCGCGAGGATATCCGCCGCATCATGAACGCCTGCCCCAAGGACCGCCAGACCATCTTCGTGTCGGCCACCCTCACCGAGGACATCGAGAAGCTGGCCCGCCAGTACATGAACAACCCCGAGAAGATCATCGCCTCGGCCGGCTCGCTGACGGTCAGCATTGTCGAGCAGCACTACATGACGGTGCAGCCCTGGGACAAGAAGCGGCTGCTCGTGCACCTGCTGACGCACGAGGAGCCTGCCCTGACGGTGGTGTTCTGCCGCCTCAAGCGCGTGGTGGACGACCTGGAGAAGTTGCTGCGCGAGAAGGGCATCGACGCCGTGGCCATCCACGGCGACATGCGCCAGAGCCGACGTAACAGCGTGATGAGTCGGTTGCGCACGGGCGAGTTGGGCGTGCTCATCGCCAGCGATCTGGCCAGCCGCGGCATCGACGTGGAAGGTATCAGCCACGTCATCAACTACGACCTGCCCGAGGACCCGGACCTCTACATCCACCGCATCGGCCGCACCGCGCGGGCGGGTCGCGGCGGCATCGCCTGGAGCCTGGTGACCCCCGAGCAGGGCGACCTGCTCACCGAGATCGAGACGCGGATCAACACCCACATCCCCTACATGGACTACCCGGACTTCAAGCCCGGGCCCGAGCCCGCGGGCATCCGCGAACGCCGCGAGCAGGAAGCCGCGCGCGAGGAACGCTCCAAGCAGCGCACGCTCGAACGCCAGGGCAAGGTGCTGCCCAAGGGAGCCGATGAGGCGAAGTTCCCCGGCGGCATCGTGCCCACGAAGCTGCCGCCCAAGCGCATGGGCGGGCGCATCTCGGGCCGGCGCTGAGTTCTTCTCTTACTCGCCCATCTTGCCAAGCGCCTTCTCGCGGCTCTTGGCGATGGTGAAGAGGCGATCGACCTTGGTGGTCTTCAGCACGCTGGCGATCGGGCTGGCCAGGCCGCTCAATGAGAGCGAGCCGCCCGCCTGAACGCACGCCTCGCGCAGTTGCACGAGCATCGAGATGCCCGCGCTGGACATGTACTCGACCTTGCACATGTCCAGCAGCACCCGCCCCCGGGCCTGCGCCACGCCGACGACCGCCTCGGCAAGCACGCCTGCGGTGTCGGCCTCGCCCAGGGCCGGGCCCTTGGGCGTCACCACCAGTACGCCCGAGCAGGTCTCGCGCGTGGTGTTGGGGCCATCGATGATCGCGGGCTGGTCGGGTGTCGTGTGGGCGGTCATGGGCGGCACTCCCTGGCATGAACAAAAGCGTACGCAGGGGATCCATCGGCGCTCTGCCGCGAACGAGCCAGTGCGCCTCCCCGCACCAAGGCCTGTTGTGCCGGTGGGGTAGAAGTATCGGCAGTTACCGGACGAATCGAGGTTCCATTCGGGCCGGAAACCCACGCCGGGCGCAGTCTCGGGGTTGAGCCAGTTCCCCCTTATTCCTTCACCAGGAGAGATCGTTTATGAATCACAAGAGTCTGTATTCGTCCCGCATCATCGCGGCCGCCGGCCTGGCCGCCACGGCCACCGTCGCCTTTGGCCAGTGTGAGCCCGCCTGGGACTACACCATCGGTACCCCCGGCGTCGCGGACGGTTACGTCCAGCCCATCTTCAACTGGGACGACGGCACGGGCGACGCCCTGTATGCCGGCGGCTCCTTCAGCGCCATCGGCGGCGCGCCCGACACCACCCTCATCGGGCAATGGGACGGCAGCGTCTGGAGCGGCCTGGGCAGCCCGGGCCTGAGCACCGGCACGACCAACGGATTCGTGACCAGCCTGACCGCCTTTGACGTGTTCGGCACCGAGAGTCTGATCGTCGGCGGGTTCTTCGCCAGCGCGGGTGCCATGGCCGACACGAAGTCCCTGGCCGCGTGCACCGGCACCGAGTGGGTTTCGATGGGCTCGCAGTTCGTCGACCTCGACGCCGTCTGGGCCCTGACCACCGGTGACGTGGGCGATGGAGAGACGCTTTACGCTGGCGGCTCCTTCATCAGCGTCGGCGGTATCACCGCGGGCGGCATCGCCCAGTTGGTCGGCGAGCACTGGGCCGCCGGGGGCCGCGGGACACGGCGGCCCTGCGCGCGCTGAGGGAATCGGCCTGCGCCGGCCTGGGTGAAGACGTGAAGGCCGAGCCCATCCTGGCCGAAACGCGCCGCAACCTGTATGACGGCGTGCCCATCGACGAGGTCTACAAGGC
>CAYGTM010000449.1:0-2330 GCA_964352795.1 uncultured Phycisphaera sp. | reverse complement strand
CCTCCATTTGATGCTCTTTCGGACGGTTCGCCGATAGCCGGGGGATTGCAATCACAGGTTCTCCGGTCGAGGTATCCCAGTGTGGCCGAAGACGATCGCAAAGCCCACCATGTGCGGCTCGGACAGGTATTGATCGACGCGAGGAAGTCGGCTGGCTTGACCCAGGTGGAGTTGGCCGAATGCTTGGGGCGTCCTCAATCGTTCGTGTCCAAGTACGAGCGTGGTGAGCGTCGGCTGGACGTGTTCGAGTTTTTGGAGGTCGCCGATGCCCTCGAAGTCGATGCCGCCCGACTCATAAAGCGGATCAGAGGGGACTAAAACCACCTTTTTCACAAGGGCGAAGACGCGGAAACATGGGGATTGGTGAGGTACTTCTTCCTCGCGGTCTTCACGAAAACCAGGAAATACGAGTGGTTCTTCCTCGCGTGCTCCTGCTTCTTGAGGCGCGCGACGACGGGCTTGTTGGTGCGCATGACAACGAAGATATCCTTGCAATAGAAGCCGTAGTTCGCGTACTCGTTGATGATCTCGACATGGGTGAGCCATTGCCGATTGGCGCTCACTTCGTCCTGGCACTTCACGATCAGCACGCCCTCGGGCTTGAGTACGCGGGCGGCTTCCCGGCCCGCCTTGAAGTAGAGATCAACGACCGCGCCGTGCCACTTTGGGCCCTCGCCGTTGGTCGCCTTCCCGTTGCTGTAGTTCTCGCGGAAGGCGGCGTGGCTCCCGCCGCCGGCCATGTGATTCGTCGATTCACGGAAGAGCCCTTCCATGTACGGCGGGTCCAGAACGACGCAATCCACTGACATGGGTTCGTATGGCAAGTCCCGGCAGTCGACGCCATTGGTTTTCAGATCCGACGCGAGGATGTTGTACCGCTTGGGTGGGACGTTCGACCAGAACACGCCCTTGCCCCAGGTCACATCGGCGATGGTTGCTCCATCGGGCACATGCAGCGCGAGCACTTGAGGGAACACTTCCGCATTGCCGCCAAGGTGGGCGCTCAGCACCACATCCGACGTGGACACGCCACCAGCGACGCGACGCGGTTTCCCGTTCGGCTTGGCCTCGGCAAACAGTGAAGGTGTGGAGTTCATCGGCGGATAATATCCCAAAACGGGTTACAAGACAAGGCAGGCAGTCATCAGCTTCTCGGCCTACAGCCCTTCGTGCATGTTTGTGTCCATCGTGGGCCGCCGCACGCGCACGTTCTCGCGGCCGGCGGTGTCTTCCTGCCGGGATTCCATCGCGCGGAGGGCGCGGCGGATGCGGTGGCGGATGATGACCCAGCCTGCGATGGCGGCTATCAGAACGAAGGGCAGCATGACCAGGCCCAGGGCCAGGATGCCCGTCAGGATCACCGCACCCACGACGATCAGCCCGCCCAGCACGAGGGCGGCCTTCAGCCGGGCCAGGGGGCCCGGGGTTGGGGCCCGGCCGCCGCCCAGGGTGTAGATGGAAGCGTTGTCGGCCACCGATTGAGGTTAGGTGGCCGGGGCGCACAAACACACCCGCCGGGGTCGGCGGGCGGTGGTGGTACGCGGTGGAGCGGGGTCCGGGCCGCGGGAGATGGTGCCGGCAGGAACGCCGGCGAGGTGGTCTTGGGTCGGGTCTCGATCAGGCTCGGCGGCGGCGGCCGATGAAGCCGGCTCCGGCCAGGCCAGCGGCGGCCAGGGCGCCGGTGGTGGGCAGGGGGACGGCAACCTCGAACATCTGGTCTTGCGAGCCGTCGTTGGTCAGGGCGCGGATGCCACGGTTGGCGACGATGGAACTGTCGGTGGCCACCGAGAGCAGGGTGGTGAGGTAGGCCGTCGTCCCGGTGTTGAGGTTCCAGGCCCGGAAGTCACCGTTGGCCACGCTCAGGGTGCTCGACTCGGTGTCGAGGTCGGCCACGACCTCCCAGACGGCCAACTGGAAGGCGGCCGCGAAGTTGTTGCTGGTGCCGTACTGCTGCCCGTTGGCGTAGGTGTACAGGCGGCCGATGGCGTCGGCCTGGTGCTGGCCCATGCCGTTGTTGCCCTGGGCGACGGGGGCGTCGGTGAGCTCGGAGACCTGATACACGCGGCTCTGGGCGTTGACGTACTCGTAGATGTCCACGCAGTAGGTGGTCAGCGCTCCAAGGGCCGGCGCGGTCGAACCACTCCGGGCGGTGACCTCGTGGTTGAGCTGGCCGGCGTGAACGTTGAACTGGTTGCCGTTGATGCGGACGGTGGCGTTTCGGCCTGCTCCGGCATCGACGAAGTGCATGGACACGCTGTCGGCGGCGGCGAGCGCGGTGGTGCCGAGCACGGCGATGGTGGCGAAGATGGAACCCTTCATGCTGTCTCTCC
>CAYGTM010000448.1:0-2336 GCA_964352795.1 uncultured Phycisphaera sp. | reverse complement strand
GGTTAGGATCGCCCCAAGCCACGCCCCACGCCACGACAGAGCCCGACGCGCGCCAACCGCCGCACTCGACCGGCCGACCAGCGCCAGGGCCCGGCGCTGGCCGAGTACGCCCGCGCGTCACGCTCGCCGCTGCACGTGCTGGTGTTCCTGCTGCCATTGATCATCATCTACGAGGTCGGCCTGGCGATGCGGCACGAGGAACTGGCCGGCACCGGCGGCGTGCGGGCGTGGAACCTGCTGGCCGGCGCGATGGAGGCCCTGGGCGTGGCGCCGTCGACGGTCGTGGGCTACTCGCTGCCGGCGGCCATCATCATCGTCGTGCTGCTGCTGTGGCACGTGCTCGAGAAGCGGCCGTGGCGGCTCAAGCCGCTGGTGCCCACGCTCATGCTCGCCGAGGCGGTGGCGTGGATGGTGCCGCTGCTGCTGTTCGCCGGCGTCGTGACGCGCCTGAGCGAGCCCGCGCCGGCTGCCACGCCCACCCTGGCCCAGCCGCTGGTCCCCGCAAGCCTCGAGGCCCTGGGCCACCTGAGCTGGCAGGCGCGATTGGTCATCGCCATCGGGGCGGGGCTGTACGAGGAACTGCTCTTCCGCCTGGCCCTGCTGGCACTCTTGCACGCCGTGCTGGCCGACCTGTGCAAACTCGGGCCCAGGGCGGTGGTGGCCATCAGCCTGCCGGTTTCGGCGCTGGCCTTCATGGCCTACCACGACGTGTGGACCGCCAGCGGTGCGTGGGGGCTCGACCCCTGGCCCGCGCTGCTCTACTTCGCCGGCGGGCTGTACCTGGGGGCGGTGTACCTGCTGCGGGGCTTCGGCCTGGCGGTCGGGGCCCACGCGTGTTACAACACGACGGTGCTGGTGCTGCTCGGGCCGGTCTAGGGAGCGCGGGCATCGGGCGCTCGGCACTGGGAATCGGGCATCGGGTCCGGAACCGAGCCGCGGGCGTGAGCACGCGGGCCTCTTCCCAATGCCGAGTGCCCAATGCCCATTGCCTTCTTCTCTTACGGACAGCCCGCGTCGAAGGCGTTGCTGAACGCCAGGAAGTCGAAGATGTCCAGGACGCCGTCGCCAGTAAAGTCTGCGGGGCAAGGCTGCGGCGGTGGCGAACAGTTGTTGAGGCGCAGGATCCAGACGTCGCCGGTGTTGGACGTCAACTCGAACATGTCCGCGCCGACCGCGACTTCGATCCGACCATCGCCGTTCAGATCCCCAAGACTCGCGACCGACCTTCCGAAGAGGCCCTTTGGTAAGAGCGCTGCGGTGATGCCACCGAAAGCCTGGGAAATCTTCTGTTCACGCTTCACGGTGCCGTCGGAGTTCATGAAGATGACGTAGACGGCTCCGCGGTCCCCCCCGCCATCGTCGTCGTGGTCAGCACCGACGATGATGTCAGGTACGCCATCGGCATCCACGTCGCCAAGCGAGGCGACAGATGTTCCAAAAAAATCGACGTCCTGCAACACGCCACCGAAACCACCCTGCGTGTCGGAAAGTTTCTGAGTCCGGATGGCCCTGCCAGAAGCGTTGAGAAACACGATGTAAGTCGCCCCACGATCACGTCCGCCGTCGTCATCTTTGTGGGCGGTAATAGCGAGGTCGTTGACGCCGTTGCCATCGAGATCGCCGATGCCAGCGATGCCCAGCCCGAGCTGGTCCTCTACGCCGAGCGCGCCTCCAAACCCGCCTTCCAAGCTGGATAGCTTCTGATGCGCCTGGACGGTTCCGTCACGATTCAAGAACAGGATCCAAGCGGCACCGTGCCGATCGCCACCGTCGTCGTCGCCCAGGGCACCAACGGCGAGATCGGTGACGCCGTCGCCATTGACGTCGCCCAGGTTCGCGACCGAGACGCCAAAGGCATCGCCGTTGTCAAGAGTGCCAGCAAATCCACCCGCGGTGTCGGAAATCTTCTGGTGGCTGCGCACGGTGCCATCGGGGTTCAAGAACAGGATCCAAACCGCACCACGATCACTCTCGCCGTCGACATCAGGTGAGGCACCAACCGCAAGCTCGACTACGCCGTCACCATTGAGATCGCCGATGCCCGCCACGGCCACACCGAACGCGTCTTCGTCTTGGAGGATGCCAGAGAACGCGCCCTGCGTGTCGGAAATCTTCTGTTGAGTCCGCACGGTTCCGTCGCTCTTCAAGAACAGAATCCAGACCGCACCACGACGGAACCCACCGTCGCCATCTCGATGTGCCCCAACCGCGAGATCAATGATGCCGTCGCCATCAAGGTCTCCGATATTGGCAACGGAGACTCCAAACAGGTCGCCCCCGTCAAGGTCGCCAGTAAACCCGCCGCCGTACTCACTGATCCAGATCTGCTCATAAAC
>CAYGTM010000447.1:0-2349 GCA_964352795.1 uncultured Phycisphaera sp. | reverse complement strand
GTTGTGGGCTCGGCAATCGCATCGCCCCCCGGCTCGCCCGAAGGCTGGGTGCCCGCGAGCGTGAAGCCAGCGCAACACACCACCACCAGCACCGCCGGCACCACCCCCACCCGCGATCGCGGGCGGGAGTTTCGATCTGGAATCCGCCCCATCAGCATCATGGCAGCATACGCCCGCACCCCACGCCGACCACGCCCACATACCCTTGTCATCACTAGAAATGCGGACAATGAGCGAGAACAACGCAGTTTCATCGGCCTGAGGCGACAAAGAACTCGATCGGAACCGGGATGCCCCGAAGAGCGACACAAACACCAGCCGTCCATTACCCCGTCGAGCCAGCCTCGCCCCCCGGCTCCGAATCACCGCGCCCACCAGACACGATCGCCCGAGCCTCGATGGCCTGATGGATGGCCTCCGCCTGCGGACGCGGATCCCAGCAACTCGCCCGGTCCTCGCGGTCCACGACCTCCCGCAGCGTCAGCAACGCTTGCGTCAGGGCGGCCCATCCCAAGGCCAGAGCAACAAACAAGTACACCGTGTTGGGCAGCCAGCCGAGTTGGGCCGACTCGTCCCACTCAGCCGTCACCAGCCCGTTGGCCGCCTCGAACAAGAATCCAAAGATCAGCACGGCCAAACCCACGCCACACACGCATATCGCGAGCAAGGCCACCGACAACCCAGGCCGGGCAATCAGGTTCGCTGCCGCTCGTTGGATCGCGTCGGGAGCATCCGCGTCATTCGTGGCAATCGCCGGAATCGCCAGCAGCAGCAACACCGTGGCCGCCCCCGCGCACAACAGGGCCACGAACCCCACGAACGTCGCCAGCGACGCGCCGAATGCCCCGCCGATCCATTCCCCGATCACCGTCATCAGCCACGCGGCCAGCACCGTGCCCGCCAGGGTCGAGATGAACGTCGAAACGCAGATTCCCGCGCTGGCCACCATCGGCGGCAGCACGCCCCACACCGCCGCCCGCGTCGGCCGAGCCGCGATCGTCCGCGCCACCATCGTGCCGCACACACAGACCACGCCCACGAACCACGTCAGGCGAAACCACGCCCATACCGTGCCCCACGCCCCATGCTCCCCGAGCCAAGGCAACAACTCATCCATCCCGATCGGCAGCGTCCACGACGCCACCAACGCCCCAACGGCGCACAACGCGATCGTCAAAGGATGCAAAGACAGACCACCCGCCCGGAACACGAAAGCCGTCGATTCGGCCAGTTCCGTCCACGAGCCCGGCTCGGCAACCGACCACGGATGGGCCCTTCGATCGCTCTGGTCATGGTCCGGCTGATAGTCCGGCGGACGGCTGGTCATCGTGGGTGTTCCCCTCCCAAGCAGTGTGGATGCTCCGATCCTTGGCCCCCCGGGGGTCGAAGTGGCCATCCGACCGGCAACAATCGTCTATCGGGCATCGGTTTGCGTGCCCACCGGCCTCGTGGTCGGCCCACGCAACCCACCCGGAGACGCCATGATCGACGCCACAACCCGCTGGGCCCTCTACATCATCTCCCTCATCGTGGTCGGCCCCATCGCCGGCCTGCTCATGGGCCTCAGCGATGGCCCCGATGGATCGGCAGGCACAGCCCTGATCTCCACCAGCCCGGTCATGGGAGTGATTTCCCTCGTCCTGGGCTCCCTCCTGGCCGCCGGCATCGGGGCCGCCGCCGCCTGGCGCTGCGGCCTCAGGCCAGGGCTCACCTGCGCCGGCATCGTCATCTGCTGGATGGCCGGCATGTCCGCCAGCACCATCTCGGCCATCACAGCAACCGAGCATGGCCCTTGGGGCTCATTCATCGTCGAGGGCGTCCTCGTCGCGGTCTGCCTGCTGGGCATCGGCCTCGTCCTGGTCGTGGCCGCCCGGCATCACATCCCCGTCCCCGGCGAGCACATCACCGCCCAATCCGCCGAGGCCATGGAAACCGAAAAATCCCTCAGGTTCTCCCCACGTTCCGCCGCTGCGATCGCCATCGCGGCGGCCGGTGGGGCGGCGGCCGCTTGGGCCCTGGCCGTCACCGACCTCAAGGGCCAGGCCATTGCCGCCGCAGCCATCGCCGCCATCGCCATCGCCGTCATCTCCAAACTCGTGGACCTCAAGACCCCCGCCCTGGGCGCCCTCGCCGCCGCGGCCCTGCTCGCTGTCGTCGGGCCCGCCTACGCCATGTCCGCCGTCCCGGCCGACTCCGCCCTTACCTCCGCCTACGCCCAGTCCCTCCCGGGCATCGTCCGCCTCACCCCGCTCGACTGGGCCGCCGGCGCCCTCCTGGGCACCCCCATCGGCCTGGCCTGGGCCGCCTCCATCGTCAAGCGGGCCGAGGCCTAGCCCACCTGCAGACTCC
>CAYGTM010000446.1:0-2360 GCA_964352795.1 uncultured Phycisphaera sp. | reverse complement strand
CCGCGGGCACGCTGTGCCGCGACCACGTGGCCGCCGACGGGCGCGTGGCGTATGAGCAGGCGATTGACTATCGCCGCCCCCTGACGCTCCGCACGATCGCCGGCACGCAGTGGAATCCGCCGGCGGTCGTGAAGCAGGAGATGGCCGCCCAGGGCGGGGCCGACAACCAAGTCAGGGCCAATCAGATCAATCGCCAGCTCGCCTCCGAACGCCGGACGCTGGGAGGGATCGACGAGCAGCTCCAGGATTCTGGGCGTGGGGGCGGACAGGACGATCGGGGCCCGCGCGGGCCCGGGCGGCCTGGGCGGCCCGGGGTCGATCCCCCGTCGACCACTCCTGACGATCCCCGGACGCAACGCCTTCGGGACCGCAAGGCCGAGGTCGAACGCCGAATCGCGCAGTTGGAAGAGGACCTCATCGATCTGGGTTATGACCCCCAGACGGGCCAGGCCCTGGCCCAGGCCGGCTTCGAGGACACCACCGTCGACGCCCGGCTGCTCGAAGACAGCCAGGCCCGCCTGTGGGCCCATGATGCCACGGCCCAGGCGGGCAAGACCTATCGCTATCGCACCCGCCTGGTGGTGAACAACCCCCTGTATGGCCGCGAGCCCGTGCTCGTGGAGGCCCAGCGCCCATTGGCCGCCTCACCGGTGGTGTTCAGCGAGCCTTCACCCTGGAGCGACCCGGTGGTGGTGGCGCCCAAGACGGCGTTCTTCCTGACCAGCGCGAGCGACGGCCGGGGCGGGGCCCTTGGGCCCAGCGAGCCCAGCGCCAGCATCGAGGTGTATACCTTCTACTACGGCTACTACCGCCGCAGCACGCTCACGCTCAGGCCGGGCGACCTGGTGGCCGCCGAGGCGGACCTGCCCGACGACCTGCGGCTGCCCGTGCTGGCGGTCGCAGATGAGGGCGGCCGCGCCCCGGCCGCCGAGCCGCGACCCGGCCCGCGCAGTGGGGCCCCAACTGGTGCCCAGCCGACTGGTCGGCCCGGCGACGCGGGTGAGCAAGGCCAGGAAGCCGGCCAGGGCGAGCCCGTACCCGACAAGGTGCCCGCCACGATGGAGGTGTATCTGGTCGATGTGACCTTCGAGCCCACCCAGGCCGAGGGGCTGGGCGACCGGACAAGCCAGGCCGTGGCATATTTCTCGCGGATCGACGGCGACGGGCTGCTGCGTCGCGTGGCGTCCAACGACCGCCAGGGCGTGCTGTATCAGATGTTGTCGAGGTCGGCCGAGGAAGGCCGTACCCAAGGGCAGCCCCGCGAATCACTGGAACAGGTCGAGACACGCCCGCGTGACCGCGAGGAGCGCCCCACGGGTGCCCAGCCTGCGGGTGGCGGTAAGGGTGCCGGCGGGGGCGGCGGTGGATAAGTTGGTGTGAACTGGGTCCTGTCGGGATCCACGAACCAGAGGCCGGCCAAGATTTTGGCCGGTTTTTTGATGCCCAAGCATTGACGACAGCCTGGAAGCCGGTATTATCTCTACCGCTCTGCACGGTTCGCCGGGCAGCAAGCGACAACTGGCCTCTGACGGGCGGATGCCCGACTTTGGCTGAGGCTCTTTGACAACCGGCATGGATCAAACGTCGTCCCGCACGCACGGGCATGGTCGGATGGGAAGCTGCAAGGCAAACCACGAGGCGATGTGCTGTGAGTTGTGGGGCTGGCGGGTAGCAAGAAGAATCGAGCGAGCGCCGTCGGGCGGAGGACGCAAGTCCGAAGTCCGACCAGTCAACCGGCCGTGACAGCACGGTTGGTGACATGTGAGAATAAGGTGCGTTTGAGCCAACCTGGAGTCAATCGTGGCAACAGGTTGGTGTGATCAAGCGACTAAGGGCGCACGGTGAATGTCTTGGCGTCGAGAGGCGATGAAGGACGTAGGAACCTGCGATAAGCCATAGGGAGCTGGTAACCAAGCTGTGATCTATGGATTTCCGAATGGGGAAACCCACTCTGTTTACAGAGTACCGCACACTGAATGCATAGGTGTGCGGAGCGAACCCAGGGAACTGAAACATCTCAGTACCTGGAGGAAAGGAAATCAACCGAGACTCCGTAAGTAGCGGCGAGCGAAAGCGGATAAGGCGAAGTGAACACGTTGGAATGCGTGGCCGAAGAAGGTGAAAGCCCTGTAGGTAGCCGTTTAGCCATAGAGTAGCGTCGGGCTCGTGAAACCCGGCGTGAACATGGGGGGTCCACCCTCCAAGGCTAAGTACTCCTCGACGACCGATAGTGGACCAGTAAGGTGACTGAACGATGAAAAGCACCCCTATTAGGGGAGTGAAATAGTACCTGAAACCGTGCGCTTACAAGCGGTGGGAGCCCTCCGGGGTGACCGCGTGCTTTTTGCATAATGAGCCCG
>CAYGTM010000445.1:0-2365 GCA_964352795.1 uncultured Phycisphaera sp. | reverse complement strand
CAAGCTCGTCATGGGCAGGCGTCTGCACTCGACGGGCGGCGTCACGATCGCCAAGCATGTGATGGAGCCCCACGTCCGCCAGGTGTGCGAGCACTTCCTCCAGTACGTCGGCTCGAGCCCGTTCATGGCCCCCGCCGTCCTGAGCCTCATTGCGTCCGCGCAGCTCGACCACGGCTGCTGGTACCCCATGGGCGGCACCCGCATGGTCGCCCGCTCGCTCGATCGCATCGCCGACGAACTGGGCGTCCAGCGCGTCACCGGGCACCGCGTCACGAAGATCCTCACCGACGGGCAGCGCGCCATCGGCGTGCAACTCGACGACGGCCGCGAGATCGCCGCCTCCGCGGTCGTCTCCAACTGCGACGTGCAGCGCACCTACGGCGACCTCCTCAAAGGTGCCGACGGCGCGGCCCTCGAACACCGACGCATCGCCAGCAACTACAAACCCGCGTGCAGCGGCCTTGTGCTGTACCTTGGCCTGCGCAGGCAGTACGACCACCTGGCCCACCACAACTTCCTGTTCTCGCAAGACAGCCACCAGGAGTTCGACGATATCTACCGCAAGGGCATCCCCGCCCGAGACCCCACGCTCTACATCGCCGCCCCCTCGCGCACCGACACCAACCAAGCCCCCGAGGGCTGCGAGTCGCTCTACATCCTCATCCACACCGCCGCCCTTACTGACCAGCACCAGTGGCTCGAACGCGGCGGCAAACCCGGCAAGACGCTTACCGACTACCGCCCCATCGTCATCGACAAGCTCAAACGCCACGGCATGGAAGACATCGAAAGCCACATCGCAGTCGAGCGCTATCTCACGCCACCCCAGATCGAGCACATGTACAACGCCACCGGCGGCGCGATCTACGGGCTGGCCTCCCACGGCCGACTCAAGGGCGGCTTCAAGCCCAAGAACCGCTCGAAAGTGCTGCCCAATCTCTACCTCGCGGGAGGCAGCGTCAACCCGGGACCGGGCGTGCCGATGGTGCTCATGAGCGGCGTCACCGCGGCGTGGTCGCTCTGTGACGATTACGGCGTCGACCACCAGCACGAAACACACGAATCGCTCGCCGTCGCGAGCGCCTGAACCACCCGTGGACACCCCGCCGGCCATCCTGCCGCACCGCCGCCGCGAGTGGTTCTGCCGCCTGTTCCGCTGGTACAGCCGTCGCCTCGTGCGCCGGAACTTCAACGCCATGCGCCTCGCTCGCGGGGGCGAGCGCGCGTTTACCGACCTCGACGCCCACGCCGGCCCGACCATTCTGTTGCTCAACCACCAGAGCTGGTGGGATCCCATCCTCACCATTGCGCTGGTCGATCGCTTCACGCCCACGCGCCAGGTCTACGCCCCGATGGACCGCGCCATGGTCGAGCAGTTCGCGTTCGTGCGCAAGCTGGGCCTCTTCGGCGTCGACCTCGACCAACCCGACGCCTTCAAGGCGATGGTCCAATACGCCGCCCACCTCGCCGCCACGAGCCCCCATCCCTCGTTCTGGATCACGCCGCAGGGCCAGTTCGCCGACGTGCGCGCGCCGCTCGAGATGCGCCCGGGCGCTGCCGCCATCGCCTCTCGTCTCGACGGCCAGGGCCGTCCACCGAAGGTCCTCTGCCTGGCCATCGAACTCATCTTCTGGGAAGACCGCAAGCCCGAGGTGCTGCTGCTCGCCAAGTCATGTCCAGCGCCGGAGCGCTCCACCACCAGCCTGTGGCAGCGCGAGATGTCCGCCACGCTCCAGGCCGCCATGCACGAACTCTGCGAACTGGCCATCGCGCGCGAGCCCGACGCCTTCGACACCATCCTGGGGCGCGGTGCTTCGGGCGTGAACCCGTTCTACGACGCGCTGCTGCGCCTCACGGGCCGGCAACCGAACATCAGCGCCCGCAAGCCCCGAACGGAGCCAACCTCGTGATCTTCACCGCATTGATGGCCCTCGCGCTCCTGATCTCGCTCGGCGCGCTGGCCATGACCATCGCCAACCTGCGCCTTTACCAAACCCCGCCCAAGAACGCACAGGCATCGGACACGAAGATCAGCGTCTGCATCCCAGCGCGCAATGAAGAGGCCAACATCGAAGCCTGCGTCCGCTCCCTCCTCACGGGCACGCACACCAACCTCGAAGTGCTCGTCTACGACGACCAGAGCACCGACGCCACCGCGGCCATCCTCGCCGGCCTGGCCGCCGAAGACCCGCGCGTGCGCCCCCTCACCGCCCAACCCCTGCCCGACGGCTGGAACGGCAAGCAGCACGCCTGCTGGCAGTGCGCGCGCCAGGCCACGGGCGACTCATTCCTTTTCACCGACGCCGACGTTCGATTCGAGCCCACCGCCATCGCCGCCACCCTCGCTGCGTGGCATGACCTCGAC
>CAYGTM010000444.1:0-2367 GCA_964352795.1 uncultured Phycisphaera sp. | reverse complement strand
GGGTGATGTCGGCGGTGTGCGGGTCGTCGGGGTCGAGCCCGAGCCCCGGGTCACCGATGTCCAGAAATTGCTCGTCGAGCAGCACCCCCGGGCCGGCGTCGGTCCACTCGTAGAAGCGCACGAACGCGCCCTCGGCCCGGTTCCCGAAGCCGCTGTTGCTCGCATGGACCGCGATGCGGGTGATGTCGCCGATCGCCAGGAAGTCATCGGCGATCTCGGTATCGGCGGCGATCGTCCCCCCGGCTCCAAGGAACCGCACACTGGCGCTAGTGGTTCTCGAACTGCTGGGCTGGTGTCGCGTCGTATCCCAGATCAGGGAATCCTGTGAAAGTGCCGCATCGGCCCCGCACAAGAGCAAGACGACGCTGCTGATCAACGAGCGCTTAATCGGATGAATGAGCATGAGTGATCTCCCACGAGGCAAGGTACCACCAGAACGCGACGATTGCCAGTGCAAATTGGGGGCCATGCGTTGAGTCGCTGGGCCAAGCCAAACCGCGAGATCTGATCGGGCTCGGTGTGGCCTTGGAATGGCCATACCGAGCCGTCCGAATCCATCCACAGCCCCAATTGCATCCCGGCCTACTCGCACCCCGCATCGAACGCGTTCTGGAACGCCAGGAAATCGAAGATCGTCAGCGACCCATCGCCGTCGAAGTCAGCAGCCGGGTCGCCGGCGTCGAAGAGGTTCTGGAACGCGAGGAAGTCGAAGATGGTGAGGGCGCCGTCGCCGTCGAGGTCAGCGGGGCAGGGGTTGGGCTCGCAGCGGTTGAGCAGCACGCTCACGTCCCGGGTGAAGGAATCGGCGACGGCCATGTCCATCGCGCCGTCGCCGTCGAGGTCGCCCAGCGCCACGGCGACCGGGGTCACGCCCGCCAGGAAGCGGTGCTCGGGCTCGAACGTGCCGTCGCTGCGGCCCAGCAGCACGCTGGCGTCGTGGCCGGTCGCGTTGGCCACGGCGATGTCCAGAACGCCGTCGCCGTTGGCGTCGCCCACGGTGAGGCTCCGCGGGCCGATGCCCACGCCAAGGAACCGCTCGGGCTCGAAGGCGCCGTCGCCGCGGCCCAGCGACACGCTCACGCGATCGCTGCGGGTGCTGATCAGCACCATGTCCAGCCGGGCGTCGCCGTCGAGGTCCTCCAGCGTGATGTGCCGCGGCCAATCGCCCAGATCGAGGCGTTGCTCGGGCTGGAACGAGCCCTCGCCGAACCCGAGCAGCACGCTCACGTCGCCGCTGGTCAGGTTGGCCACGGCGATGTCCAGAGCGCCGTCGCCGTTGAGGTCGCCCAGCGCCACGCTCTGCGGCCGCCGGCCCGCGGCGTAGCTCTGCAACTCTTCGAACGTGCCGTCGCCGCGGCCGAGCAGCACGCTCACCTCGGCGAGGATTTGGTTGGTGGCCACGGCCATGTCCATGAGGCCATCGCCGTTGAGGTCGCCCAGCGCCACGCCGCGCGGCTCGGCGCCCGCCAGGAACCGGCGCTGGGGCTCGAAGGTGCCATCGCCGCGCCCCAGCAGCACGCTCACGTCGTCGGAGACGTCGTTGGCCACGGCGAGATCCACGATGCCGTCGCCGTTGATGTCGCCCATCGCCACGTGCGCGGGGCTCCCGCCCACGCCGAAGCGTTGCTGGGGCTCGAGGGTGCCATCGCCGCGACCGAGCAGCACGCTCACGGAGTTGCTGTCGTTGTTGACCGCGACGACGTCGCCGATGCCGTCACCGTTGAAGTCGCCGTGGGCCACGCTGATCGGTCTGGTGCCCACCTCAAAGCGTTGCGGGATGGTGAACGTGCCATCACCGGGGCTCAGCAGCACGCTCACGTCGTCGCCGTTCTCGTTGGCCGCGGCCAGGTCCTCGACGCCGTCGCCGTTGAAATCGCCCCTGGCCATGCTGACGGGGCGATCGCCTAGGACAAAGCGCTGCTGCGTGTCGAACGTGCCGCCGCCACGGCCAAGCAGGACGCTCAGGTCGTGGCTGATCGTGTTGGCCGCGGTGATGTCCAGAACGCCGTCGCCGTCGAGGTCCAGGATCGCCACGCTCTGCGGTCCATTGCCCACATTGAACCGCTGCATGGGCGCGAACGTCCCATCGCCAAGGCCCAGCATGATGCTGAGGTTGTCGGTCAGCCGGTTGGCCACGACCATGTCCAGGTCGCCGTCCTCGTCCAGGTCGGCCAGTTCAACGTCGTACGGCTCGCCGCCCGCGCCGAAACTCCGTTGGGCCTCGAACGTGCCGTCGCCGCGCCCCATTAGAACGCTCACGTCGCTGGTGAACTCGTTGGCGACGGCCATATCCAGGTTGCCGTCGCCGTCGAGGTCGCCCATCGACACGCTCTGGGGCCGGGCGCCCGCGCCGACGCGTTGCTCGGC
>CAYGTM010000443.1:0-2386 GCA_964352795.1 uncultured Phycisphaera sp. | reverse complement strand
CGGCGGCCATCGCGGGCGCGTCGTTGATGCCATCCCCCACCATCATCACGGTGGCACCCTGTGCGGCGTCGCGCACATGGTCGACCTTGCCCTGCGGCGACAATCCGGCGTGCACGAACTTGCGATCGAGGCCGATACGGTCGGCGAGTCGGTAGGCCGGGCCTTCACGATCACCGGTCAGGACACGGGGCTCGATGCCCAGTTCGCTAAGTTCCTCGACAAAATCACCCGCTCCCGTGCGCATCTCCTCTCGGAAGCGCACCACGCCGATGAGGTCGCCGTCGAGCAGCACGACCGACGCGGGCCCATCGTCGAGCGAGGCATCATCGAGCGTGTGCCCTTCGCGCCTTGCCGCCTCGACCGAAACGAGCATCGCCCGCTTGCCCTCGACCACGCCGATCAAGCCCAGGCCGGCCCGTTCTTCGGCGTCCTGAGCGGGCGTGTACGACAGCCCGCGAGATTCCGCCGCTCGCACGATGGCCTTCGACAACGGATGGCCCGAGCGGCACGCGAGCGTGGCGGCGGCGGCGAGCAGTTGGTCGTCGGCATCATCGCGCACCACGGGCTGGCCGCTGGTGATGGTGCCGGTCTTGTCGAGCAGGGCGATGGAGGCGACGGCCGCCCGCTCGAGCGCGCTGGCCGAACGCACCAGGATGCCCCGCCTCCCGGCCGCCCCGGTGCCGACCATGACGGCCAGTGGAGTCGCGAGCCCGAGCGCGCAGGGGCACGAGATCACCAGCACCGTCGCCGCCGTCACGACCGCCTTGGACAAGCCGCCGCCGGGCACAAACAGCCACGCGACGAAGCTCACCAGAGCGATGGTGATCGAGAGCGGCACGAAGATGGACGACACCTTGTCGGCCAGCCGCTGCACGTCCGCCTTGCTCGCCAAAGCGTCGGCCACCAGCGCGACCATGCGGCCCAGCGTGCCGCTCGCGCCATCAGTGGTCGCGCGCACGATGGCGGGCGTGCCCACGGCCACCGAGCCGGCCATCACCGCATCGCCGGCCTTCTTGTCAACGGGCACCGACTCGCCCGTGACGGCCGATTCGTCGAGCGAGGCCGGGCCGATCAGTTCGCCATCGACCGGGCAACGCTCGCCCGCACGCACGAGCACGAGGTCGCCCGGTAGCACGTCGCGCGCGGGCACGGTCGAGCCCGTACCGTCGCTCTCGTCGGCCAGCACGACGGCCTCGGTGGGCTGCATCGCCGCCAGTTCCCGCAGCGCCTTGGTCGTGCCGCGCCGGGCCCGCCGCTCGAGCCAGTGACCAAGCGAGATCAGCGTGAGCAGGCCCGTGGCCTCGATGAAGTACGTCGGGTGCTGGCCCTGGCCCGAAAAGATCAGGATCGCGTGGACCAGCGACAGCGTGTACGCCGATGCGCTGCCCAGCGACACCAGCGTGTCCATGTTCGTCGTCTTGCGCTTGGCCGCGGCGATGGCCGAGGAATAGAACGCCGACCCGATGAAGACCTGCGCCACCGTCCCCACGGCCAGCGCGACGGCCAGCCCCGCGCCACTTTCCATATGCAGGCCCAGCGAGTGGCCGAACCAGTGGGCCAGTTCCATCGGCAGCCAGAGCACGATACCAAGGACCACTCGCCATCGCCAGGCATGAGCTTGCTTGGAATCGTCTTCGCCAAGGCGTGTGGCCAGGTCGGCGGCGGCATCACCCGACGAGGCCGGCGATGCCTCAAAGCCCGCCTCGCGCACGCTCGACGCCAACGCCTGGGCGTCGAGCGATTCACCCTTGACCAGGGCCGACCCACCCGCCAGGCTCACCATCGCGCTGCGCACGCCGGGCGACTTGGCCAGGGCCTTCTCGACGCTCGACACACAGCCGGCGCAGTGCATGCCGTCGACCCTCAGCCGGACGACCGCGTTCTCACTCTCATCAACAGCAATACCGCTTGCCATGGGAACAGCCTAACTCCCAACAACGCCAACTTCTTCAAGGTTGGCCTGCGCCGAATCAATGCGAACCCGCGAGCCCTCCTGGGTTTCCAGCACCAGACGCCACTGGCTATCGAGATCGACCACCATGCCCGCGACCCGCAGGCCATCGACGCGGAACACGCACCGCTGGCCCCGCAGGGTGCCGACCACGAGCCAGCGTTCTCGAATGGTTTCCGGCTTCACGTCCAACCAGCGCGAAACGGCATCTACTATCGAGAGGGCAACCTCGGGCCGTTCCCGATGCACGCCAAGCTGAGCCAGGCTCACCGGTGCCTGCCGCATCGTGGGCGGCCAGTGGAGCCACTCCCCCGAGACGTTGCCGCCCACCCCCACCCCCGCCCACCCCACGCCCGAACGTTCTTTCTCATACACCAATCTGAATACTACTGCCATTCTGATTTCCTTATTACAGCGTTACTAATTGTTCGGGAC
>CAYGTM010000442.1:0-2390 GCA_964352795.1 uncultured Phycisphaera sp. | reverse complement strand
CGCGCCGACGAGCTCGTGCCGCGTTGTCCGGCAGGCGCCCAGCTACACCCCGCCCTTGCTGCCGCCCATGATTGCGGTCTTGGCGGGGCTGGTGTAGCCGTTGGCTTGCAGGTACTCGGCGGCGGCGATGAAGTCGTCGAAGGTATTCTGCTTCTCGAGCCGGCTGCCGGCCTCGCGCCAGGGCAGGCCGTACTCGGCCCCGCCGCGCAGGTTGGCCACGGCGTAGATGCCCCCGCTCTCGAGCCAGGCGGCCCGAGTGCTGCTGAAGCCCGGGGTCAGCGGGATGCCGAAGCCGCCGTAGCCGTACAGCAGCAGCTTGTTGGAGCCGTCGAGCACGGCGTCCTTGCGGTGCGTGATGAACATGGGCACCTGGGTGCCGTCCTTGCTCGAATAGAAAACCTGCTTCGTGACGAACGGCTCGGCGTCGAAGTCGACCTCGCTTTCGCGGAAGACCTCGCTGGTGCCGCTGGCCACGTCGTAGCGGTAGGTCGTGCTGGGCTGGGCGAAGCTGCTGAAGCCGTAGTAGGTGTGCGCGTCGCTCTGGCGGCCGCCGAAGCCGCCCGCGCTGCCCACGCCGGGCAGCTCGACGGTGCGGACAAACTCGCCGGTGGGGGTGTACACGTTGACCTCGGGCAGGACATCTCGGAGGGCCTGGGTGATGATGTGGCCGCCCACCATCGAGGCGCCCTGCATCGCCACGTCACCCTCGGGGATGACCTCTTCCCAGTTGCCACGCGCGGGATTGGCCGGGTCGATCGAGATAATGCGGCCGAACGGGGCGTCATCGGTGGTATAGACGATGAGCGCGGGCTCGCCGCCCGCCACGCCGTCGCGGTGGGCGGTGCCCAGCACGCTGTAGCGCGCCTCGAACTCGGTGACGATGGGCACGAAGCCCGCGTCGTCGCTCAGGTCGTCGACGTACAGCAGGTTCCGCGGCGCGGTCGTCTCGCTGCCATAGAGCATCAGGAACCGGCCGTCGTCGGTCAGGCTGGCGCCCCAGCCGCGGTTGGGGTGCTCGGTTGTCTCCCAGACCAGTTCGTCGTCCCAGGTGATGGCGCCGTCCGCGCCCTCTTCTTCGTTGAGGTCCATCCGGTGGAAGTACACCTTCTGGTTCTGGTTCAGGCTGGTCAGCTCGGCGCTGCCGGTGGGCTTGGAGGGGTACCGGCTGTAATAAAACCCGCTGCCGTCCTTGGCCCAGGTGATGCCGCTGAACTTGGCCTCCTCGATCTCGACGCCCAGGTCGTCGCCGGTTTGCACGTCCATCACCTTGATGGTGCGCCAGTCGCTGCCGCCCTCCTGCACGAGATAGGCCAGCATCGTGCCATCCTCGCTGGGCGTCCAGCCGCCCAGGCTGATGGTGCCGCCATCGCTCCAGGTGTTGGGGTCGATGAGCACGCGGCCCATCCCCTTGGGCGTCGTGGAAACGCGCAGCTCGCTCTGGTTTTGCAGGCCGCTGTTGAAGCTGAAGAAGTAGGTGCCGCCGCGCTCCAGGGGCGTGCCATAGCGCGGCGCGTCGTACAGGGCCGTCAGCCGCTCCATGTACGCGCCGCGGTTGGTCGCGTTCTCCATGATGTGGTCGAACATCGCGTCCTGCCGGCGGGCCCAGTCGGCCAGCCGCACGTCGTCGGGGTCTTCCATGTAGCGGTAGGGGTCGGCGATGGCCACGCCGTGCAGCGTGTCGCTCACGTCCTCGGTGGGGGCCATGGGATAGTCGAGCACCTGCCAGGGCTCGAAGCCGTCCTGGTACGCACCCTCCCAGCGCAGCAGCGGCAGGCCGCCGCGGGCGGCGGCGGTCAGCGGGCCGTGGTAGCTGGCCCGGTCGGGGCGGTCGATGGTGCAGCCGGTGAGCGTGGCGGCGGCGGCCAGGCCGGTCAGGGCCAGGAGCGCCGGCGCGATCGAACGAAGGGCGGGGGTCGTGGTCATCGTGGGTGTCCTCTGGGGGCGCTCTGGTGGCGGCGCGTGGGGCGCGTTGGCGGCGTGGGTCAGCCGGGGACCATCCTAAGCCGGCGATGTGGTCGCGTGCATACGGATGCGGGTCATGGGCATACGGATACGCGTCATGGGCGTACCGATGCACGTCATGGGCGTACTGATGTGCGTCATGGGCGTACGGATATGCGTCATGGGCGTACGGATGCACGTCATGGGCATACTGATGAACGTCATGTGTGTACTGATGAGCATGACCGCGCACGCGGGCTATTCGGACCTTGCACAAACAAAACCGGCCCTGGGAGCCTCCCAGGGTCGGTTTCTTTGATTTCGGATCGTGTTCGGTGATTCGGGCCCGGTTCGGGCCTTGGGTCAGAAGTTGAACTTGAACATCGTGGGTCCTAGGCCCACCTGGGGATCACCCTCGGGCGCGGGCCTCGCGTTGCCGCCGCCCATCC
>CAYGTM010000441.1:0-2393 GCA_964352795.1 uncultured Phycisphaera sp. | reverse complement strand
CCACCAATCTGCGCACCGCCATGGCCAACGCCAGTTTCTGGAACGAACAAGAACTCGACCACTGGGCCGAGTCCTTCGTCGATATCGATCTGCTGCGGGCAGCCTCGACCGAGGTCAGGGACGCAGCGGGCTCGCCCTTCGAGACGCCGCTGCACCCAAGGGTGCTCGACTACGCCCGGCGGCACGCACTCTACGGATTGCTCTGACCAAGCGGGCACGTTGAGGACGTGATACACTCGGCCATATGGCCGACAAGAACCTGCTGCTCTACGGCGACAACCTGGACTTTCTCCGTGACCTCGCGCAGTTTCCCGCGGCCTCGGTCGACCTGATCTATCTCGACCCGCCCTTCAACTCCAACGCGACATACAACGTACTGTTCAAGGAAGTGACAGGCAAGCCCTCGGCCGCCCAGATCAAGGCGTTCGACGACACCTGGAGCTGGGACGCCAAGGCGGCCGAGGAAGAAGCCGCGCTCCTCGCCGATGAACACACGTCTTCGGAACTGGCCTCGCTCATCAGGACCTTTCACGGCTTCCTTGGCCCGTCGGCAATGCTGGCCTATCTCGTCCGGATGGCGCTGCGCCTTGTCCACCTGCGCCGCGTGCTCAAGGACACGGGCTCGCTCTACCTGCACTGCGATCCGACGGCGAGCCATTATCTGAAGCTGGTGCTCGACGGCGTCTTTGGGACGCAGAACTTCCTGAACGAGATCACCTGGAAGCGAACGCACGCGCACGGGTCGGCCAAGCGATTCGGTCCCGTCCATGATACGCTGTTCTTCTACGCCGCAAGCGAGCAATACGTCTGGACATCGCCGCTGATCCCTCACGATCCGGCGTATATCGCCAAGCACTTCAAGCACATCGACGAGAAGACTAAAAAACACTTCCAGCCGATCACGCTCACGGGCTCCGGCGTTCGTTCCGGCGAGAGCGGCCGACCCTGGAAGTCGGTGAACCCGACCCAGGTTGGGCGCCACTGGGCGATTCCTGGCACAGTTATGGAGTTCTACAGCCTATCGGGGAAGACTGTCCAGGACCGGCTCGACGCCCTCGACAATGCTGGCCTCATTTATTGGCCCAAGGACGGTGGCGGAACGCCACGTCTCAAGTGGTATGCCGATGACCTGAAAGGAATGGCGCTCCCGGATGTTTGGACGGACATTCCGCCGATCTCCGCGAACGCGGCCGAACGCCTGGGCTACCCAACCCAGAAACCCCTGGGCCTCCTCAAACGCATCGTGCTCGCGTCCTCGAAGCCCGGTGACACCATCCTCGATCCCTTCTGCGGCTGCGGCACCACCATCGACGCCGTCGAATCGCTCAACCGAGAGCACGCCGACGAGCCCGCGCGACGCTGGATCGGCATCGACATCACGCACCTGGCGATCAACCTGATCAAGTACCGCCTCACGCGCTTCGATCCGCCGCCGATCTACGAGGTCCAGGGCGAGCCCGCCGATGAGTCCGGCGCGCGGCAACTGTTCAACGACGAGCCATACCAGTTCCAATACTGGGCCTGCGGCCTCGTGGGGGCAAGGCCCGCAGGGGCGTCCGCCGGCATGCCCAAGAAAGGCAAACGCGGGGCCGACCGCGGGATTGATGGGCAACGGTACTTCGTCGACGACAACACCGGGCCCAAACAAATCCTCGTCCAAGTCAAGGGCGGCAAGACTGGCGCGGCCGACGTTCGAGACTTCCGTGGGACCATCGAACGCGAGAAGGCGGCGATGGGCATCTTCATCACGCTCGAGAAACCGACCAAACCCATGCGGCAAGAGGCCGCGACCGCCGATGCGTACACGTCACCAACAAAGTCGCGCAACTCCGTTCCACGCCTCCAGATCGTGACCATCGCCCAACTCCTAGAAGGTGGCTCGCCGCGCCAGCCGGCGGGCGTGCTGCTCCCGCCAGGCACCGAGTTCGATCGCACCTTCAAAAAGGCCGAACGCCACGATACGGCAAGCCTCTTCGACGGCCGGTGAGAATCGATTTACTCGAGACCACAAGCACCAAGTGCTACACCCCCGCGCCGACAGCCCCGCCCACCGCAGCCTTCAGATCCGCCACCTTGTCGGTCTTCTCCCATGTGAAGTACGTCCGACCTTCGCGCTCGAATGGCTTGCGACCGAAGTGCCCGTGCCGCGCCGTCAGCTTGTAGATCGGCTTGCGCAGTTGCAGCGTGTCGATGATGCCCCGCGGCGTGAGCGGGAAAACCTTGCGGATGGCCTTCTCGATTTTATTCAGATCAGCCTTCTCGGTGCCAAAGCAATCCACATGCACGCTCGTGGGCTCCACCACGCCGATGGCGTAGCTCAACTGCACCTCGCACACGTCGGCAAGCTCGGCCGCCCCCCCGTTCTTGGCGATGTACCTGGCGATGTAGGCCGC
>CAYGTM010000440.1:912-2414 GCA_964352795.1 uncultured Phycisphaera sp. | reverse complement strand
TCATCACCCTGCCCGGGTCGGTGGGCGTGGGGCTCGGCTCGATCATCGGCACGGGCGCGTTCGTCACGCTGGGGCTCGGCGCGGGTCTGGCCGGGCCTTGGCTGCTGCTGGCGATCGTGCTCGCGGGCGGCCTGGCGATGTGTAACGGCCTGAGCAGCGCGCAGCTCGCCGCGGTGCACCCCGTCAGCGGCGGGACGTACGCCTACGGCTACCGGTTCATCCACCCGCTGGCGGGCTTTACGGCCGGCTGGGTGTTCCTGATCGCCAAGACCGCCTCGTGCGCGACGGCGGCGCTGGGGCTGGGAGGGTTGGTCGCGTGGATCACCGGCAAGCCGGGCGACAGCATGACCATGACGATTGCGGCGCTCGGCTCGCTGCTCCTCGTCACAGCAGCCGCACTTGCGGGCGTGACGCGCTCGGTGCGGTTCAACTATCTTCTGCTCACGATCACGGTTCTGGCACTCCTGACGATGGTCATCGCCGCCGCGCCCGCCGCCTTCAAGGGTTGGGAAAGCGTCTCGTGGTCCAGCATCGCGGATCGATCGATCTCCGCGCCGGGCGTGCTCGAAGCGGCGGCCCTGGCGTTCGTCGCCTTCGCCGGCTTCGCGCGCATCGCGACGATGGGCGAGGAAGTCGTCGAACCCCGCAAGACCATCCCCAAGGCCGTCGTGCTCACGCTGTCGAGCGCGATCGTGCTGTATGTGTTTGTGGCCTTCACCGGGCTGGGTGTGCTCGGGCCGGCCGAGTTCGGCGAGCGATCGAGCCGGGACGCCGCCCCACTGCTGGCCGTCGCGCGAGCATTGGAAGCGCCCACGCTGGCCGTGATGCTTGCGACGGGCGCTGCGGCCGCGCTGCTGGCGGTGCAACTCAATCTGGTGATGGGCCTGTCGCGCGTCGCCTTGGCCGCAGGCCGCGAACGCGACCTGCCCACGCCCCTGGCCCGTGTGAACGCCGGCGGCGTGCCGGTGATCGCCACCGTGGCCTTGGCGGCGGGCATCGCGCTGGTCGTTCTCGTCGGCAGCGTGCCCAGGGCGTGGTCGCTCAGCGCCGCGGCGGTGCTGGTGTATTACGCGCTCACGAACATCGCCGCCATGCGCGTGGCCGAAGGGCGTTTCATCGCCCGGTGGGTCCACACGCTGGGGCTGGCCGGCTGTGTGTCGCTCGTGGCGTTCATCGAGCCCATCGTGCTGGGCGTGATGTTCGGTCTCCTCGCTATGGGATTTGGAGTGCGTTGGTTGTGCCTGAGGCTTCAGCCACCGCCGGTGGGGGCGGCCGGCTCTTCGACGGGTCCGGGATCCTCGACCGGATCGCTGCCCGCGTCCTCACCTTGATCGCCTTCAACTGGCGGCAACGCCGCGGCCCCAGCAGCGGGAGCGCTCACCACCTCGCGGCCCAGCGTGTCGTTGATCAGACGCTCGAACTGCTCGGCGATGTCCACGGCGTAGGGCTCGGTCGAAATGCCGATCTCGTCGGCCTTGTTCGCGGCGGCCTCGATGTAGAGC
>CAYGTM010000440.1:0-902 GCA_964352795.1 uncultured Phycisphaera sp. | reverse complement strand
ATGTAGAGCCTGACCTGCGGGGCGGTTGGGTTCTGAAGGAGTTGGAGCTCGCCCTGGCCGTCGCGCTGGGAGATGGGTTCCAGGACGGGTTCGAGTTCGGTGAGCGTCATCTGCTTGTCGATCATGGCCCGCTGGAGGCGCTGGGTAGCCAGCGCGCCCGCGGCCCGCTCCTCGTCGGTCAGGCCCGCGACCGTGAGTTGGTTGGCCTCGATGTATTCGAGCATGCCCACCGGCAGGATGGGGTGGTTCTCGAGCGCCTGCACGACCTTGGCGAGGTCTTCCAGGCTTACGTCGCCGCCCTCGAAGGCCGCCGTCAGTTGGTCGACCTGGGTGTTCATGCGGCCCATCTGCTCGGCGGGCAGGTCGGTCTCGGCCACGACGGCCTTCATCGTGGCGTTCATGGCGCTGGCGGTCCAGCCCTTCCAGTTCATCCAGACGATGACCCCGCCCACCACGGCCAGGACGGCCACGACCCCCAGGACGGCCAGGCAGCCTACCAGGAGGTTGCCCCTGCGGGCGGTGATCGGTTGCTGGCGACGATACATACGGGCGATGCTTGGCATTGGGATATCCCCCCATCTTGGCGAACGTGATGAACCGAGAATCTTTGGCCCGTGCGGGCCTTGCGTCTCTTGACGCTGGGAAAATCGCGGTTAGGCTTTCGCTCCAACATCTCGCCGATCCCCGATAGCTCAATGGTAGAGCGAGCGGCTGTTAACCGCTAGGTTGCAGGTTCGAGTCCTGCTCGGGGAGCTTCCCAGGCCCGCGTCCAATGGACGCGGGCCTGTTTCTGTTCATCTCGCCCCGGCTTGCCACGCCTCCGCGTACGATGGCCGAACCACGGGCCCGTGGCGGAATCGGCAGACGCGGCGGACTTAAAATCCGCTTGGGGGTAACCCCAG
>CAYGTM010000439.1:0-2418 GCA_964352795.1 uncultured Phycisphaera sp. | reverse complement strand
CTGATCGCTCGGCAGCGCGGCGGCAAGGCGCAGCGTGCGGTGCTGGACCGGGCCATCGAGAAGGTGGAGCACGGACGCGGGCTGGGTGACGCGTTCGAGGCGTCTCCCGAACTGGCCGGCGACCTGAGCGTGAGCATGGTGCGCGCGGGCGAGGCATCTGGCAAACTGGGCGATGTGCTCGGGCAGTTGGCCGATCTGCTCGAGCGTGACGTTCGGCTTCGGCGGGCGTTGGTCGGGGCGACGACGTATCCCGGTTTGCTGCTGGTGTTGTGCCTGGCGTCGATCGTGCTGGTGTCGACGGTGATCGCGCCGCGCATCTTGCAGGAGGCTGCGGGGGCGATCGACACGCTGCCCTGGCCCACGCTGGTGGTGCAGGCGTTCGCGAATCTGGTGCTCGGTTGGTGGTGGCTGCTGCTGGCGTTGTTCGGGCTGGCGATCGCGGGCTTCGTGGCGGTGCGGCGCAGCGATGAAGGACGCCTGAGCATGGACAAGGCCCTGCTGGCCACGCCTTTGATTGGTTTGCTGGCGCGAGACGTGGCGGTCAGCCGATTCACGCGCACGCTGGGCACGCTCACGGGCTCGGGCATCAGTTTGTTGCAGGCGCTGCGCATCACACGGGCGACGCTTGGCAACCGGGCGCTCGAGCGGGTGATCGATGACGTCGTGATGCAGGTGTCGCAGGGCAAGACGCTGGCGACCCCCATGGAGCAGAGCGGGTATTTTCCGCCCATGCTGGTGCAGATCGTGGCGATGGGCGAGCGGTCCGGGCGATTAGAAGAACTGCTTGGCCACGCGGCCCGAGCAATGGAAGAGCGCACCGAGGCGACGCTGAAGCTGGTGACCACGCTGCTGCCACCGATGCTGGTGGTGTTGATGGCCGGTGTGGTCGGGTTCATCGTGTTGGCGATCCTGCTGCCGATGCTCGAACTGCAGGACGTGGCCGCGAACGCGATGGGATAATGGGCATGGACATGGAGCGTGCAAGCATGAGCAAGAGCAATCGCCGCCGAGGGCGGGGTTTTACGATCATCGAGGTGCTGGTGATCATTACGATCATGGGCATCATCGCGGCGGTGGTGGTGCCACGGTTGTTCGGCCGCATCGGGCAGAGCCGTCAGGCCAAGGCGATGAGCGACGCGTCGAGCATTGCCACGACGGTGAACACGTTCCTGATCGACATGGGGAAGCTTCCCGACACGGGGAACCTGGACTTTTTGATGACCGCACCAAGCGGCGTGAGCGGGACCAGTGGGACATGGCGCGGGCCCTACCTGAACAACAACGAAGCGCTGATCGACCCGTGGGGCAACGCGTACATCATCCGCGTGCCGGGCGAGAAGAACGTGGACTTCGACATCGTGAGCTACGGTGCCGACGGGCAACCTGGCGGCGAGGACGAAGACGCGGACATCGTGGCCCCGTGATGAAACGGGAATGACCATGCGAATGACCAAGCGACGGGCCTTCACACTCGTTGAGCTTCTGGTAACGCTGGTGATCGTCGGCATCGTGCTGGGGCTGACGGTGCCGCGCGTGGCGACGCTGGCCGGGCGGGGCGTGTCGGCCGAGGCGGACGCGGTGGCGATGCTGCTCTCCAACGCCGCCGGTCGCACGGCGGTAGCGTCTCAACCGTTGCGTCTTCGGGCCCAGGCCACCAGCGTGGAGGTCGAGCGGCGCGAGCTGGAATCATCGGGCCGCGGTGAAGCGTGGGTGTGGCGGCGTGATCCGTTCATGCCGGCGGTGCGGTTGGGTCGCGGCTCGGTTTCCGCGGTATTTGCCAACGGACAGCCGCTTGCCGGACCGCCCTGGGCGGTGGAGTTGGGCGCGGGCACGAGCGTGGAACTGGAACTGGCCGGCGGCGAGAACCGGGTGAGCGTGGCGCTGCTGGCTGGCGCGTTGCGCGCGGTGGTGGTCGAGGGCGAGCGGCTGATCGAGCCGCCCGGGCGCGTGGACCTGGACGCGAGCGGCATGGAGAGCACGCCTTGGTAGCTCGCGTTGTTCGGCGTGGTTTCCTGCTTGTCGACGTGATCGTCGGCACGGTGCTGCTCGGCATCGCGCTGGGGGGCATCCTGGCGGTGTCGGTGCGGGCGCTGTCGATGCAGCGCGAGGCGGCGGATCTTCGACAGGCGGGCATGGTGGCCGACGAGGTGATGTCGACCATCCATGCGTACGGCACCGAGGAATACACGCAGGTGTTACGGCCGCGTGGGCGGGCGGGCGAGCCGTTCGAGCGGTTCGAATACGAGGTGGATGTCGACAATGGGCGGTCGGGCGAGGCTAACGAGGTAAATATTCGCGTGTGGTGGCAATCGGCGACGGGTCATCCGCGTTCGTTCGTACTGGACGCATTGATCGCCCCGAGGTTGGGCGACCAGCCCGACCCCAACCGCCAGCCGCCGTAGCCAATCGACCGATGAC
>CAYGTM010000438.1:0-2418 GCA_964352795.1 uncultured Phycisphaera sp. | reverse complement strand
GGGCCGGGCTCGTGGGCGATGGGCCCGACTACCTGGCCGTCGCCATCGACGTGTCGGGCGATACCCAGACCATCCGCAGCGACATCGCCCGGGACTACAAGGCCCAGCGGCCCCCGCCGCCCGAGGACCTGCCCCGGCAGGTGGAGCGGTGCATTGCCATCCTCGACGCCATCGGCGTGCCCGTGCTGGGCAAGGAGCGGTACGAGGCCGACGACGTCATCGCCGCCCTCGCGCGCACGCTGGCGCACAAGGCCAACATCCGCGTGGTCAGCAAGGACAAGGACCTCAAGCAGCTCCTTCATCCCGCGAACGACGGCGCGCCGGGCGCGTTCGAGCTCTACGACGTGCACAACGACGAGCTCATCACCGCCCAGTCGCTGCACGACGAGTTCGCCGTCACCCCAGCCCAGTGGCGCGACGTGCTCGCGCTCGCCGGCGACACCGTTGACAACATCAAGGGCGTCGAGGGCGTGGGCCCCAAGACCGCCGCCAAGCTCATCGCCCAGTACGGCAGCCTCGAACAACTGCTCAAGCACGCTGAAGAGGTGAAGGGCAAACGCGGCGAGAAGCTGCGCGAGGCCGGTGACGTGCTCAAGACCAGCCTCCAACTGGTCACCCTCATCGACGACATCGACGTGCCCTTCGACCTCAACGACGCCCGCGTGGACGGCCTCAAGCTCGACGCCCTCATGCCCATCCTCAAGGAACTGGGCTTCAACCGCTACCAGGACGAGCTCAAACGGCTGATGGGCGACGCCGAGCCGGCCGCGGGAGAGGTCGAGGCCAAGCCGACCAAGATCGAGAAGAAGACCAAGCAGGACGGCCAGGGCGGGCTGTTCGATGCGCCCGCCGAGGTCGTGCAAGCCGACGGTACCTACCACATCGTGCGCACCACCAAGGAACTCGCCGCGCTCGCCAAGACCCTCAAGAGCGCCGCCATCATCGCCGTCGATACCGAGACCACCAACATCCGCGCCATGCGAGCCAAGCTGGCGGGCCTGAGTTTTTCGGTGAATGCCGGCGAGGCCTGGTATGTGCCCGTGCGCTCGCCCGAGCATGACACCCACCTCGACGAGGCCACCGTCCTCGAAGCCCTCAAACCCATCCTTCAAGCCGAGAAGCCCACGAAAACCGGCCACAACCTCAAGTACGACATCCTCGTCCTGCGCAACGCCGGCGTCGAACTGGGCGGCGTCGCCTTCGACACCATGGTCGCCAGCTACCTCATCGACGCCTCGCGCTCGTCCCACGGCATGGATGCCCTCGCGCTCGCCCTGCTCGGCCGCGAGAACATCTCCATCAAAACCCTCATCGGCACCGGTAAGAACCAGAAACGCTTCGACGAGGTACCCCTCGACCAGGCCGGCCCCTACGCCGCCGAAGACGCCGACGTCTCGCTCCAGCTCCACGGCATCATGGCCCCGCAGATTCAGGATATGGGCCTAACCGCGCTCAACGGCGACGTGGAAGTGCCGCTCATCAACGTGCTGGCCGAACTCGAATATAACGGCATCCTCGTCGACCCCAAGGAACTCGAGAAGCAAGAAGCCCGCCTCAATACGCGCATCACCGAACTCAAGGAGAAGATTCAGGACGAGGCCATAGCCGCGTGCGGGCGTACGTTCGAGCCCGACTCGCCAAAACAACTCGCCACCATCCTCTTCAACAAGCCCGACGCCGCCGAGGCCGGGCTGGGCATCAAGCCGCTCAAGCGAGGCAAGACCGGCCCCTCGACCGACGCGGAAGTGCTGGAAAAACTGGCCCAGGACGTGACCATCGAGAGCCCGCTGCCGCAACTCATCCTCGAGTATCGCCAGCTCACCAAGCTGGTGAACACCTACCTCGTGAGCCTGCGCGAGGAGATCAACCCCGACACCAATCGCATCCACGCGAGCTTCAACCAGACCGTCGCCGCCACGGGGCGCCTGAGTTCGAGCGACCCCAACCTCCAGAACATCCCCATCCGCAGCGAGGTCGGCCGCGAGATCCGCCGCGCGTTCGTCGCGCCCAAGGGCCGCGTGCTGATCGCGGGCGACTACTCGCAGATCGAGCTGCGCATCCTGGCCCACCTGTCGCGCGACCCCGCCCTCATCGCCGCCTTCGAGGCCGGCGAGGACATCCACCGCGCCGTGGCGGCGCAGATCCACAACGTGAAACCACAAGACGTCACCCGCGAGCAACGCGACGGCGCCAAGATGGTCAACTTCGGCATCATCTACGGCGTCACCGCGTACGGGCTGGGCCGAAGGCTGGGCATCGGCAACACCGAGGCCGGCGAGATCATCGAGGGCTACAAGAAAAAGTTTGCCGGCATCACCACATTCCTCGAAGAATGCATCGAGCAAGCGCGAAGCAAGGGCTACGTCGAGACCATGCTCAAACGCCGCCGCCCCATCACCGAGATCGACGCGAAGAACC
>CAYGTM010000437.1:0-2420 GCA_964352795.1 uncultured Phycisphaera sp. | reverse complement strand
CGGCAATGACACCAGTTTCTGCCGCCCGACCCCCGACCACCGGGCCGGAATCACGCCGAACGAAGGGCCCGGAGGCGGGCCGGACACGCGCCGACCTCGCACACACTGAACCCGACAACACACACACTGATCCGCCGAGCCATCCACCACCGGACGACCGACAGACCAGACAACCATAGGCCGCCGCATCTCCTCCAACAGGAGAGACCTCGGCACTTGCAAAGCCGCTGGTGGGATTTGAACCCACGACCTCACCCTTACCAAGGGTGCGCTCTACCACTGAGCTACAGCGGCACCGAGGGCTTCCCCCCGACGAGCGGGAAGATCACTCACCCAACGGCGAGCCAACATCGTACCCTACCCCCCAACGGCGTCAACCCGCAGGCGGGGCCTCGGGGCCTTCCTGGGTATCGGTCGATTCGCCGCCCCCCAGCAACTGCGTCCGGGCCAGGTCACGATACAACTCGCACCGCCCCATCAGCCCGTCATGGGTACCGATGTCCACCACCCGGCCCGCCTCCAGCACCACGATCCGGTCCGCCCGCCGAACCGTGCTCAGCCGGTGGGCCACCACCACCGTGGTCCGGCCCTGGCTGAACTCGTCCATCGCCTCGTTGATGCGTGCCTCCGAGCCCGCGTCGATCATGCTGGTGGCCTCGTCCAGGATCAAAATCGCCGGGTCTCGCAAGATCGCCCGCGCAATGGCCCGCCGCTGCCGCTGCCCTCCTGAAAGCGACGTGCCCCGCTCGGCGATAGCCGCCTGGATGCCCCCGGGCATCTGCTCGACGAACTCGGTCGCCCGGGCACGCGTCAAGGCCGCCCGCACTTCCTCCTCCGTCGCCGTCGGCTTCCCATACGCCACGTTGTCCCGCACCGTGCCCTCGAACAGCACCGTCTCCTGGCTCACCACGCCGATCTGCTTGCGCAGCGAGCGAACCGATACCTTCTTCAGGTCGTGCCCATCCACAAGCACCGATCCCTGCTCGGGATCGTACAGCCGATACAGCAACCCCAATAGCGTCGTCTTGCCCGAGCCATTGGGCCCCACGATCGCCACCCGCTCGCCGTGTTCGATCGTCAGCGTCACCCCATCCACCGCCGGCGTTCGAGCCCCCGGGTAGCGCACCGACACACCCTTGAGCTCGATCGTCCGGCTATGCCGAGGCAGCCGTTCCAGCCCCGCCTCATGCCCGGGCTCGGTGCTGGCCCGCAGCAACTCTTCCAACCGCTCGGCCGCCCCCGCCGAGGTCTGCATGTCATTGAGCAACCCCGTCAACGGCTTCAACGCCGCCCCGCACAGCGCGAGGCCGGCCAGCACCTGCACAAAGTTCGACACCATCAGGTCGCCCTGCCGGATGAACCAGAATGCCACCAATACCAGCACGACCAGAATGAAAACCGTCAGTACCTCGACAAACGGCTTCGACAACGCCCGGGCCGTGCGTGCCTTGAGCATCTGGTGATACACCCGCCGATTCGCCAGGCTGAAGCGATGCGCCTCGCGTCGCTCGGCCGTATACGCCTTCACCACCCGCAACGCCTGGGCGGCTTCGGTGGCGATCGACAGCAACTGCGACCGATGGCCCATCGCCGCCTTCGAGGCCCGCTTGATCCGCCGCCCGAAGTACCGGATGACCCCCCACACCGCCGGCGCGATCACCAGCGCCAGCAGCGACAACTTCCAATCAATGATGAACGCGAAGACCAGCGCCCCCACGCCCTTGGTCACCTGCGTCACCGCCTTGCTCAGCAACGCCTCGAATCCATACGCAAGTTGGTCGGCATCGGCGATCAACCGGCTCACCGCGTCGCTGCCACCAATCGCCCCCGGGGCCGCATCGCTCTGCCCATCGCCCACCCCGCGCTGGGCGGCCAGCAACGGCATGAACAACAACGACCGGAACGCCTGCCGACGCACCCGCATCACCGTTCGATGCACCACCGTCAAAGCCAGGAACGAGTGCGTGAACTGGAACACCCCCGCCAGCACCGCCAGCACCGCGATCAGCACCACCAGAAGCACGATGCTGGGCCACGCCTCACGAGGCAGGATGTCCACGAACCACATGGGAAACTGCCACGAACCCGTCGCGTTGTGGTCACGAGCCAGAACCTGGAGGCCCTGCTGTTACGCGAACAGCACATACACAATCGGCGAAGACTTCAGCAGCCCCACCGCCAGGCGCCAGCCCGACAACACCGCGCACAGCAGCGCCAGGGCGATGCGTCCCTTGAAGTCCAGCATCAGCCGTGCGAGTCGCCAGAAGGCCGGCATGGGTGGGGAGTATTGACGAGACAAGCCGCCCGAGCAACGTTCTTGGCTCGCGGCCCGACCCCAACCGGCCACTCGTGGCCATTCACGGGCAACCCCGGGCCACCACGAGTCCGACCCGAGGCTCCCGGCACCAGATTCCAGATTG
>CAYGTM010000436.1:0-2422 GCA_964352795.1 uncultured Phycisphaera sp. | reverse complement strand
TCTCCTGCAAGCGCGTGTTGATCCACATCTGGCCGGGCTGCGGGTCGGGCGGGTCGCCTCGCAGCGTGGGAATCTCGGGGAAGACCATGCCCGGCGGGGGCTGGGCAATGCCCGGGTTGGGCCCGCCCAGGGCCTGGCCGAAGCCGATGAAGAAGGTGAGGACCAGGGGCATCATGATGAAGTACAGGAAGGCGATGGAGGCGAGGGTGAGCCCCACGCTCATGGGCGCGAGCACGTACACGAAGCGGCGCTCGGCCGCGTAGAGCCCAGGGGCGGCGAACTTCCAGCCCTGGTAGATGAGCCAGGGCAGGCCGATGAGGATGGCCACGGCGATGGAGACGCGGAGGTAGGCCCCGAAGGTTTCCATCGGCCCGGTGACCTGGACCACGGGCGGCAGGCCGCGGGCCTTGAGGGCCTCGCGCAGGGGCACGAGCATGAGGTCGATGATGTGGCGGCCGAAGACCAGCGAGAGGATGAGGATGGGGGCCAGGCCGAAGAGGGCGATGATGAGGCGGCGGCGGAGGTCCTCGATGTGGTCGCCCAGGGGCATGGCCAGGCCGTGTTCGGCGAGGCTTCGAGGGCGGTTCTCTTGGGATTGGTCGGGCGGATGGGGCAATCGGTTCGCTTTCTGATTGGTATGGCGTGAACCCGCCGGCCCGAGAATCCAAAGTATAACGGTGTGGGTGGCGGATTGGTCGGGCCCGCGCATCCTTCGGATGTGGAAGAGCGCGTGACCGTTGGGACAGGAGCGATGCCTCGGATGACGGCCAAGAGCCCCAATACGGCGTCGGTGGATCGGTACCGGGTGGACCCGGCGCTGGTCGAGCGCGCGACGGCCGGGCAGGCCGAGGCGGTGCAGCAGCTCTGGCAGAGCCACCGGCGCTGGGTGGCGGCGATCGTGCTGGCGCACATGCCACGCGAGGCCGACCTGGACGACCTGCTCCAGGACATCGCCGCGACGTTCGTGCGGAGCGTGCGAGAGCTGCGTACGCCGGGGGCGCTGCGGCCCTGGCTGCGCACGGTGGCCATCAACGCGGCCCGGGCCGAGGGGCGCAAAAAGACCCGGCGGCGCAACGCCTTGGAGAGCCAAGCGGCGACCGACCCGGGCACGTTCCAGCGGGACGAGACGCCGGACGTGACGGCATCCATGCCCGACGACGCCGACGAGGCTCGTTGGTTGCTCGATCTGATCGCGCAGATGCCCGACAGTTATCGTGAGCCGCTGGTGCTTCGGTGTGTGCGTGGGATGAACTACAAGGCCATCAGCGAGCTGACGGGCCTGCCCGAGACGACCATCGAGACTCGGATCGCGCGGGGGCGGCGGATGCTGCGGGAACGGGTCGCGCTCGAGCGTGGTCGCAAGACGGGCATCGCCGGCGCATCTGGTGGCATGGGGACGAATGGAGAACTGGACGAATGAACCCGATGGAGAGCGACAACCCGATGCGAGAGCCCGCCGACCGCGACCTGCTCATCAGCCGAGTGGTGGACGACGCGGCGTCTCCTGGCGACTGGCAGCAGCTTCGCGCCCTGGCCGAGTACGACCCCAGCGTGTGGCGCGAGTTGTTCGAGGCCCAGCACGCGCAGGCGGAACTGGCGCAGGCGGTACAGCAGGCGATCGCGATTGCCGACGGCATCGATGCGCCCATCGACCAGCTTTCCGCTCCGGCGTTCCGGTTTCGGTTTCGCCAGGCGGCGAGTTGGGCGGGCTGGGCGGTGGCGGCGAGCGTGGCGGTGATCTGGGTCGCGCCGCATGTGAATCCTCCAGCGCCAGCGTTGCCCGTATCCGCTAACGAACAAGCCGGGATCGTGCCGCCGCTGGTATCGAGCGAGCCGGCCGCGAGCCCGCTTGGTACGTTCGAGACGTTTGGTGCCAGTTCTCAGCCGACTCCCAGCATGTTGGCGGGGAATCGCTCGGCGCTGACCGACCCGTATCGGCAGGCGTCCACCGTGACGCCCGGCACCGAGCAACTGGCCGAGATGCCCGACCGGGTGCTGCTGGAGGTTCGGCCGCTGCCCGATGGCCGGCTGGAACTGATTTATGTCCGCCGGCTCATCGAGAAGGCGATCGTCGACGACGGCGAGTTGTACCAGGTGAAGCCCGATGACGCGGGCATCGATCGCACGGTCCCGTATCGCCAGAGGCGTCCGTCGTCGGGTCCGATCTGATTCGTTTCACGGTTCGCGGTCGGTGGGCGGGATGGCTGTCAAAAGGCCGCTCAAAGGAGTTCTGGCGCGACGGGCTTGCCCACGCCCCGCGTCCACATCTGAAAGGTCGGGGCCCGCCACGCCACTCGGCTCCGGGCCCGATCGGCACGGATAGGAGGCTCACATCATGATTCACAACAGCAACAACACCGTCATTGATCGCATCGTGCGCACCGGGCTGGCCACGCCCGCGTTGGCATTGACCATCCTGGCC
>CAYGTM010000435.1:398-2427 GCA_964352795.1 uncultured Phycisphaera sp. | reverse complement strand
TCCACCCCCGCAGCACCACCCCATCCTCCAACCGCCGGCACAACAGCCACCCGAGCATTCCCCGAGCCGCTTCCTCGGCGGGCTGGCCAAGCACACGCAACAGCTCGGCGCGCACGCTTAGTCCTCGTCCCCATCATCCACGGGCCCATGCCCACCGCGCTCCACATACCGCTTCACGTCCGCCAGGTCCTTCTCCATCGCCTTGCGCATCGACCCCTTCATCAGCAACCCCATCACCGGCGACACGATCTTCGTCAACAGCGTTTGCGGCGTCCCCTTGATATCAAAACTCAGCCGACAACCCCCACTCTGCCCGCCGCCGCCGCTCCCGGGGTTCTCCTCCAAACACGTCACCCGGCTCTCGAACTTCACCCCGCACGACAGCGCCCCAAGCGTGTACGCCCGCGGCGGGTCATACTCGGTGACCTCCATCGTCTCGACAGCCTGCTTGCCCATCATCGTCCGCGTTTCCTTGAACCGCGTGCCCACTCCGATGGGCGTGCCGTCGTTGGCCTGGTTCAACATCTCCACGGAGTCGATGCCCTCGATCATGTTCGCCGCATTCGGGAAATCGCTCGCCGCCGCGAACACTGCCTCTTGCGGCGCGTCGATCAGCGTGGACAGGAACATGCGCATGGTTGTCTTCCTATTGTTGTGTTGCTTTTCGGGCTCGTCCGCTCGCCAACTCAGGCCTTCTCGTACGCCTCGCGCAGGTACGCGATGACCTCGGTATCGATGTCCTTGACGCTCTCCAGCCGTACGCGGTGGCTCACCATCGCGTTGAAGCTGCCCGACAATTCCAGCCGATCGGTCACCGACTTCGGTGGTTCCTTCAACTGGATGCCCAGGTCGATACGTGTCTTGGTGCTCGGCTGGATCAACGCGAACTGCTTGCTCCGCCGCAGGCTGACATAGGTCTTCTTGGGAGACACATCGACGTCGGTGCCGAAGGTCTTCACCTTCTTGATGAGCGCGTCGTAAATCAGCCGCAGGTCCGCCTTCGCGCCCGCGTACTGCGCGGCCACCAGGTCATCGCCCTCGCTCGCGCTCGCCTTCATCCCGCTCACCGCCCCTGCCTGCCCCTTCATCTCGTGCGCGATCAGGTTCGCGTAGCCGTGCGTCAGCCCGTGCTCATCCTTCAAGAATTTCACGACCTCGCCGTGCTTGGTCAGTCCGCTGCCCTTGGCCACCTTGGCCCACTGGGCCAGGCTCTTGCCGGTGTTGGTCTTGAGGTTCTCGGCCATCTTCGCGGCCATCTGTTCGGGGGTTGCCATCGTGTCGCTCCTGGGTTCGGGGTCTGTGAAGCCGCAGGGATGCCAGTATAGTGGAAGCCCGGCGGGCGTGAACGCCGATTTTCCCGCCATGCCACCCACCACCTGCCCCTGCGGGGCCCGCATCGACATCGACGACATCAACATCCAAGAGGGCGTCGCGCTCTGCCGCCGCTGCGGCCGGCTCAGCCGCCTGGCCGACCTTGCCGGCGATGGTGGGGTGGGGGGCCACGACCGCCCGAGGCTCTCGAACAAGGACCAGGCCGAGGAACGCAAGGCCATCGCCTTGGCCCAGGGCGACCCGCCCCGCGGCTGCGCCGTTCGAGACTACGGCGACCGCGTCACCCTCCGGGCCTCGGCCCGCTCGCTGCCCGGCGCGGCCGGCCTGTTCTTCTTCGCCGCCTTCTGGAACGGCATCGTGAGCATCTTCCTGGTCGTCGTGTTCTCGTCGTTCATGGCCCACCTGGGCGTCACGCTGCCCGCCTGGTTTCCCACGCCGATTGGTGGCAGCAGTGGTGGGAGCGGCTCGAACATGCCCCTGGGCATGACCATCTTCATGGCCCTCTTCCTCACGCCCTTCGTGCTCATCGGCCTCACCGTCGTCGGCGCCCTGCTGACCACGCTGGTGGGCAAGGTCGAGGTCCGCCTGCGCGGCCCAGAGGGCACGGTCTTCACCGGCATCGGCCCGATCGGCTGGAAGCGCCGCTTCGACGCCAACGCCGTCGGAAGGAAAGAACGTGTCCGGGGGTTGGGTGGCG
>CAYGTM010000435.1:0-388 GCA_964352795.1 uncultured Phycisphaera sp. | reverse complement strand
GAAGAAGCGGGCCATCGCCATCGAGACCAACACGAAGACCCTCAAGTTCGCCAGCCTCCTGCCCGACCAGCGCCGCCTCTGGCTGGGCGGGGCCCTCAAGACGATGCTGCTGCCTTTGCCAAACTGTCGAAGTAATCGGCGGTAAGATCGATATCATCCGAGGAACTCCACGGCGGTGAGGACTCCCGCTACGCCACTGAGTCGGGTAGATGCATGGCTGGGAATTCAATCACACCCCAATTGCTGGATGCTCCGCCACCCGATGGCTGTAAGATCGACAACATCGGTGGTCGTGTGCGACTCACTGTGTCGACGCAGTGGTTTGCTGTGACGCTGGCGACGCTGCTCTTCAGCCCTTGGGTCTGCATCGGGACCATTGGCATCTGGC
>CAYGTM010000434.1:0-2429 GCA_964352795.1 uncultured Phycisphaera sp. | reverse complement strand
CGGTCGGCTCGGTGGAGGCCAGGCCCCAGGAGGCCCGGGCGGGCGAGGCGGCCCAGTTGTCTTCGATGCTCGAGAGCATGGCCGACGCGCCGGCGTGCGACGTGTGCGGCACGATCACCGTTCGCAACGGGACGTGTTACAAGTGCCTGAACTGCGGCAACAGCATGGGGTGCAGTTGATTCGGGCGGGTCTGAAGCGGATCTCGTAGGAACTCCTCTCCCCCAAGATCGTCGGGATCAAGGCCCGTCCCCCTCTCTCCGGCGGGCTTGCCACCACCCGGTCCCGACGATCACCCACGCCCCCGGGCCCGCCACCAGGCCCGGGGGCTTTTCATGTTGGGGGCTGGTTCTGGGGCGTTCGAGTGAAAGCGGCGGGCCGGTCGCGTGTTATCGGATGTTTTAGAACCGATCACGATCATCGCCTGCTGGCAAGAAATCAACAAGATGGGAGGTCTGGGGCATCCCTAAGAGGGAGAAACGTGATTATCTGACCTAGCGGGTTCCGATTTTGAGGTTTGTCAAGGAATCGAGAGTTTTTTTGTATTGACAAGACATTCCATTTGTGTCAAAATCATGTTGGCGCGTGGCTTTTTAGGAGAGGGCGCGAGAGCCGCTTGCTTATAGAGGAGCGAGACATGCGGGTACTCACAGGTCTGTTCGCGGGGGCGGCGGTCGTTGCGATGGCAACGGCCGCGCAGGCCCAGTTGATTAGCGGGTTCGAGCGACCGAACTTCATGGGTTCGGCTGGCGGCACGTCGTTCGTTGGCGTCGAGGGCTGGTACCAGCCCGTGGCCACGGGCATCGAGCAGGGCGTCTACACCTACTCGGGCAACGCCCTGGGCCTGGTGCAGAACCCCGTGGGCGGCAACCAGTTCATTGGTGGCTCGAGCCAGGGGGGCACGCTGTTCCCGCGTGCCCAGAAGAACTTCGGCTTCGGGAGTGGCGCGCACACGATCGCGTACGACATGGCTGGCACCTTCAACGGCGTCGGCTCGTCGGCCCTCAACCTGTCGAGCGTGTCGCTGACCAGCCAGTTCGGGGCCGCCGGCTCGTTCAAGACGTTCATCGCGCTGAACAACTTCGTGGACCTGGCCAACCCCGCCGCGGGCATCAAGGCCGAGTTCAACGTGTTCGATGCTTCGGGCATGGCGACCAACAACCTCTCGCCCGGGCCGGCCTGGCAGAACCTGAACACGAACCACTGGTACCGCCAGTTCATCGATTTCGATTTCGCCAGCAACCGGATCACCGCCGTGACGATCCTGGACCTGACCACCGGGCTGTCCACGACGGCCAATCCCGACGGTTGGTTCCTGACCGGCGGCGCGGGCTCGACGCTCGACCTGCCCGACAGCTTCCGCTTCTTCATCGGCGGGGCGTCTGGCAACAGCGCGGGCTTGGACAACATCTTTGTCATCCCCGCTCCGGCTTCGCTGCTTGCCTTCGCGGGCTTGGCCGGTGTGGCCGGCGTGCGTCGCCGCCGCTGAGTCGGTTCACCGTGCGAGATTCGTTGATCGCTTCAACCGCCGGCCTTCCGGCGGTTTTTTGTTGGGCTCGATTGGTGCGTCAACCCGGCCGATCCTCGCGCTTGCGGGCCAGCACGCGGACTTCGCCGTGGGCCAAGGGGTGGCTGGCGTGGTTGCCGACCCGCTCTTTGAGGATGTCGAGCCCCTGGCTGATGAGCATGGCGGCCAGCAGCTCGGGCGTGAAGGCGTGCGGATGCATGTCGTCGACGGTGGTCCGCAGGTCGACGAGGATCCAGGCGTGGCCGCCGGGCTTGAGCACCCGGGCGATCTCGGCGACGACGCGGCCCGGGTCGGCCACATGGTCGAGGCAGTTGTCGCAGACCACCAGGTCATAGGTCGCGCTGGTGAGGGGCAGTTGCTCGCCCGGGGCGGCGATGGGGGTGAAGGTGAGCGGCTGTGTGGGGAACAGGCCGCAGGCGGCGTAGCCGTCGTTGAGCGGATCGACGCTGGCGGCCAGGCGCCATTGGCCCTGGGCGACCATGGGGTGGGGCCCGCCACCGATCTCGAGGGCGGCGGTCTGGGCCTGCCAGGGCGAGACCTCGCCGATGCCCAGCCATTGGGCCAGTTCCTTGCAGCGATCGGTCTGCCAGCGGGCGAAGACGGCGTGGAAATCGCCGTAGGCGGGATCGATGGCCTCGTGGGCGCCCGGCACGTTGACGGCCCGGACCCAGTAGGCCAGTTCGTCTCGCAGGCGGCGTTCGAGATGGACATCCCCGATGGCGCTGGTGAGCGAGCCGTCAAGACCGCCGCGCCAGGCGTGCCAGCCGCCCGCGCCGGCGATGGCGTCCTCGAGGGGCACCAGGGCCGGACGCAGGAGGCGGCGGACGGCCTTCTTCCAGACATTCACGACCGCAGACGAGACGGGCCCGCGCGTGGTGGGCGTGGCGATGGGCACGGGCAAGGC
>CAYGTM010000433.1:0-2429 GCA_964352795.1 uncultured Phycisphaera sp. | reverse complement strand
ACCCACCGTCGAGCAGGTGGGCGGCGACCTGTCCCAAGCGCTCGGCCTGCTGAGTGCTGCGGGCCTGGCCGAGGCCGCCCTGCTGCCGCGCCCCGCAGGCGCGCTGAGCACGGGCCAGCTCGCGCGGCTGACCATCGCCGCCGCCATGGACCGCTGCGTTCCCGGCTGCGTCCTGATGGTCGACGAGTTCGCCGCCGCCCTCGACCGCGCCACCGCGCACTCCCTCGCGCACGCGCTGGCCCGGTGGTGCCGGCGAAACTCGGTCACGCTCATCGCCTGCAGCGCGCAAGAGGACACCCTCGAAGCGCTCGCGCCCGACCTGCTCGTTGCCCTGCCCCTGCCCGGCGAACGCCCATCGCCGCCCACCATCATCGCCCGCGCCCCCGCGGAGCAACCCCTTGGCACAAGCCTCGCTCGTCCGCCGATTCAGCGTTCCGAATCCTGACACCATCACCATCGAGGCCGGCACGCCGGCCGACCTGAACCCGCTCTCACGCTTTCATTACGCCGCCGGCCGCCCCGGGCCCATCGCGCGGGTGCTGCGCGCGGTGGACGACGGCGAGACCATCGCCGTGCTGGTCGCGTCGATGCCCACCCTCAACGGCCGCTGGCGCGCCGTCGCCTGGCCGGGCGAGTACGACACGCCCGACAAGCGCGCCAACGCGCTGCGCCTGAACCACGACGTGCGCGTGATCTCGCGCGTGATTGTCGACCCTCGCTATCGCGGGCGTGGGCTGGCGGTTCGGCTGGTGCGGGCGTATCTGGACAACCCATGCACCGCGCGCACCGAGGCGTTGGCGGCGATGGCGCACGCATGTCCGTTCTTCGAGCGCGCGGGCATGCAACGCATCGACCTGCCCCCGAGCAAGGCCGACGCCAAACTCCTGCGCGCCATGGCCCGGCACGACCTCGAACCGGCCGACCTGCTGCACCATCCGCCCGACAGCATCGCGCCCAGCCTGCGCGCGTGGGCCAATGCGCGCAAGTTGCGCGGCGGCGACATCCCTGGTCGTGCATTCGCCGCGCTGACACACCCACCTGTCGCGCTCGTGCACGATCGGAGCGCGTCGTGACGCCGCTGCCGGACCGGCCGGCGACGATTACCGAACTCGCCGAGTGCGTGCGCACGGCCCTGGACGTGCATCTGAGCGCCAAGCCGCTGGAATACCTGTCCCACGCCTTCTTCGCGGACCATATGCCCGAGGTGCTCGGCAACACCGGCGATGATGCGATCGATGCCGTGGTGTGGGCCAATCGCGGCGGCGGCAAGACCTTTCTCGGCGCTGTCGCCACGCTGTTGGACCTGGTGTACAAGCCCGGCATCGAGGTGCGCATCCTGGGAGGCTCGCTCGAGCAGGCCCAGCGCATGCACGCGCACTTACGACATCTCATCCGAAGCCCGGCTGTCAGCGACCTGATCGAAGGCCGCGTGACTGATCGCAAGCTCGAGCTCATCAACGGTTCGAGGCTGGAACTGCTTGCGCAAAGCCAAGCGTCCGTTCGTGGCACGCGCATCCAGAAGTTGCGGTGCGACGAGGTGGAGCTGTTCGACCCGGCCGTATGGGAGGCGGCCCAGCTCACCACACGCAGCAAAACCGTCGAGTTCAACGGCAAAACCTATACGATTCGCGGGTCCATCGAAGCCCTCAGCACGATGCACCGCGCGCACGGGCTCATGCGTGATGTCGTGGAGCAAGCCGGCGAGGGCTCACGGCAGCTCTTCCGCTGGGGCGTGGTCGACGTGCTCGAAAGCTGCGGCCAGGAGTACGAGTGCAAGGGCTGCGTGCTGTGGAACGAGTGCCAAGGTTCGGCGAAAACGACCGATCGCGTGGCGGGGCATCTGTCCATTGCCGACGCCATCTCGCTCAAAGGGCGTGTATCGCTGTCTACCTGGGACGCCGAGATGCGATGCGAGCGGCCCAAGAGCGATGACGCGGTGCTGCCCGAGTTTGACCAGGCCGTGCACGTGCGTGAGATGCCGGAGATCAATGAGGGTTGGGCATGGGTGTTGGGCATGGACTTCGGCTATCGCTCGCCGACGGTCATCTTGTGGGGGGCGGTGTCGCCCGAGGGCGTGCTTCATATCGTGCGCGAACGCGTGGCATCGCGGTGCCTGCTGAACGAGCACATCGACGCTATCCTGGGTGATGGGCTCGAAGATGAGACACGCAAACCATCCTGGATCGGCATCGACCCCGCCGGCTGGCAGGGCAACGCCCAGACCGGCCTGAGCGACGCCCAGCAGATCCAACGGGCGGGCCTGACCGTGCGCGCGAGGCGGACCACCGTGCGCGCAGGACTTGACCTGCTCCGCGCCCGCCTGCGCCCGGCCGCCGGCGAGCCCACGCTCTTGATCTCACCCGATTGCCCGCACCTGATCGAGAGCCTCGAACGCTACCACTACGACATGCAACGCCCCATGAGCGAGG
>CAYGTM010000432.1:0-2435 GCA_964352795.1 uncultured Phycisphaera sp. | reverse complement strand
GTTCTTCTTCGCGCACACGCGGGAATCGCTGAACGCCAAGGAGTTCCCCTGCCTCAAGTTCCGCTCCATGCGCAAGGACGCGGACAAGATGAAGGACGAACTGGCCGCCTTGAACCAGGCCGATGGCCCGCAGTTCTTTATCAAGGATGATCCCCGCCTCACGCGCGTCGGCCGCGTCATTCGCAAGGTCCAGATCGACGAGCTACCCCAGTTCATCAACGTGCTGCTCGGGCACATGTCCGTCGTCGGCCCGCGCCCGAGCCCGCACAAGGAGAACCAGTATTGCCCGGGCTGGCGCGAGGCGCGCCTTAGCGTGCGCCCCGGGGTCACCGGGCTCTGGCAGGTCAAGCGAACCCGAGCGACCAACAACGACTTCCAGGAATGGATCCGCTACGACATCGAGTATGTCGAGAACATGAGCTTGTGGCTCGATCTCAAGATCATCTGGCGCACCATCGCCACGATTTTGCGCTCGATCAAGCGGTCCTGACCTACCACGCCGGCTCGCCCAGGGGTTCGCCCTCGTAACGCTCGACAGGTACCCCCTCGGGCATGGCTTTCAAGAACATCGAGCCGTACCGCGCCGTGACGATGCGCGGGTCGAGCACGACCACCCGGCCCGTGTCGCTCGCGCCGCGAATCAGCCGGCCGAAACCCTGCTTGAAGCGGATCACGGCGCGCGGCAAGCTGTCGGTGCGGAACGGATCCTTGCCCTGCTCCTTCAGCCGTTCGGCCCGCGCTTCGGCGAGCGGACGGTCGGGCGGATCGAACGGCAGCCTCGTAATGATGACGTTACGCAGGCTGTCGCCCGGCACGTCGACACCCTGCCAGAAGCTGGCCGCGCCGAAGAGCGCCGAGTGCGGATCCTCGCGGAAGCGTTCGAGGATCAGGGCCCGCGGGCCGTCGGCTTCCTGGGCGTGGATATTGATGCCCAACTGCCCAAGCGGATCTCGGCACGATCGGGCCATCGCACGCAGCAAGCGATGGCTGGTGAACAGCACGAACGCACCGCCGCGCGTCGCGCCCACGTGCTCGACGATCGCGGCGGCCAGGCGCTGCTCGTAGCCGCGGTCGAGCCCGCGCCCGGGCGTGCCCACGCGCTCGTCCACGATCAGGCGCACCTGATTCGCGTAGTCGAAGGGCGAACCAAGCCGCTGCGTCTGCGCGCCGGCCGCGCCTAAACGCTCGATGGCATGGTCGAAGCCCTTGCCCTCGTCACGAGAACTCGTCGCCAGCGTCGCACTCGTGAGCGTGACGGAAAAATCACGGCCAAACAAGTGCTCGTTGAGCAGCGGCCCCACGTCGATGGGCGCGCAGGTCAGGCTCACGCGCGGGCGGCCCGTGCTCCCTCGACTCGCGTCGATCCAGTAGACATAACCCGGCTGTTTCTGCTCGACCAGTTGCTCGCACGCCCGGGCGATCTCGGCAGAGCGGATCGCGTAGCTGTTGAGCTCGAACTTATCGGCCTCGTACTGCGGTTCTTCGGGCAGAGATTCCTTCAAGCGTTTGAGGCGCCCCGCGAGCGCGTCGAACGCGGGCGTCACCGAGTTGCCCACCACCTCGGGCTCGCGCACGCGCAGGCTGCCGCCCTCGCCACCCGCCTTCTCGCCGGCGACGACGCCCAGCGAGCCGAAGAACTCCCGCGCCGCAAGCTCTGCCTCATGCACCGCGTCCGCCGCGGCGAGGATGGCACGATCGTCGGGCAGTTCGAGCTGCGCGAGATACCCCTTGTTCGTCCGGCTGTTCAGCAGCACGCCCAGCAGGTGCATCACGCGGCCTTCGGAGAGTGAGATGCCGAAGTGGTCGGCGGCGACCTCTTCCACCGTGTGGGCCTCGTCGAGCACGGCGTGGTCATAGCGCGGCAGGAAGCCCGTGCCGCGGGCCCGCAGCGCCATGTCGCTGAAGAACAGCGCGTGGTTGGTCACCAGCAGGTTGGCCCGCTCCATGTCGCGCCGGGCGTTCTGATAAAAACACTGCTGGTAGCGCGGGCACTTGCGGCCCATGCAGTTGCCGCTGTCGCTCTGCACCCGGTCCCACACGCCGGGCTTCTCGAGCTGGGGCAGCGTACTCAGCGTGCCGTCGCGGGTCTCGTAGGCCCATTCCTCGATCGTGCCCAGCGATCGCCGGCTCGGTTCATCGCCGAATAACTTCAATCGCCGCTTGCTGGCCAGTTCCAATCGCCGGATCGAAAGATAGTTGCCCCGCCCCTTCACGAGCGCGGCGTGCAACTCGCTCGTCGCGCCCGGCTGGGCCAGCAGCACCGGTTGCAATACTCGTTCGAGCAACGGGATGTCCCGTGCGATCAACTGCTCCTGCAACGCGATGGTGTGCGTCGAGACCACGACCCGCTCGCCGAACAGGATCGCCCGCACCATCGCCGGCACCAGGTAGGCGAAGCTCTTGCCCACGCCCGTGCCCGCCTCGACGAGCAGGTG
>CAYGTM010000431.1:0-2443 GCA_964352795.1 uncultured Phycisphaera sp. | reverse complement strand
ATCCCGATCCCGATCGTGGTTGCCGACGTAGCAGTGGTGGGCCCGTTGCGAGCCCCGAGACTTTGGAGGCGCTGAGCCATGCCACACGGAAGACTGACGCAGTTGATCGCCGTCGTGATGTGCGCGGCAATGCTGGGCTTGTCGGGTCTGGTGTCGGCCGATCTCACGGCCTCAGCCGGTCGGTACAAACTCAGTTACACCGAGCGAGCCGAAGAGGGAGACCCTCCGCAGGTGGCGTTGGGCATTGCGATGGGCGCGTTCCGCGGTTTGTTCGTGAACATTTTGTGGATTCGCGCCAACGAGTTGAAGGAAGATGGCAAGTATTACGAGGCGGTCGATCTGGCCCGCGCCATCACCAGGCTCCAGCCGCGATTCCCGCAGGTGTGGGCCTTCCATGCATGGAACATGGCGTACAACATCTCGGTGACCACCAACACGCCCGAGGAGCGGTGGAACTGGGTGAGCCAGGGCATCGACCTGCTCCGGCTGGAAGGCGTCAAGCACAACCCTACCGACATGGTGGTGCATAAGGAGCTGGCGTGGCTGTTCCTGCACAAGGTGCAAGCCTTCGCCGACGACGCGCACTGGTATTACAAGCTGCAACTGGCCGCCGAATGGCACGAGCTGCTCGGGGCCCCGCCCATGCCCGAGCCAGGCAAAAACAACCGCGAGACACGCATCGCCCTGTTCGAGGCGTGGCTCAAGCCCATCGTCAATGCGCCCGATACGCTGGTCCAGGTGGTGGAGGCCAACCCGAAAGTCGGCGAGTTGGTCGATCGGTTGGCGGCGCTGAACATCGATGCCACGAGCCAGAAGATGCTCAACACCGTGACGCGCGTGCGCATGGCCAGGGCGTCGGCCTTATGGCCCGAGCTCAGCAACGCGGGCGATGATCGCTTCCGCGACGCCACCGATCTGGTGCATAATCCCGAGTTCGCCGAAGCCTTTGATGATTTATTGGCCTTCACGCGCCGCAAGGTGCTGCAAGAGAACTACAACATGGAGCCGCGGCGGATGCTGCGGTACACCAGCACCTATGGCCCGCTCGACTGGCGCCACCCCGCGGCCCATGCTTTGTATTGGGGCCAGAAGGGTGTCGAGGGCGGCATGACGCGCATCGATGCGGTGAACACGCAGAACTACGACTTCGTGAACACCGACCGCCTCGTGGTGCATTCCATCCAGGAGCTGTGGCGCACGGGCAGCCTGTGGTTCGACTACAACGCCATGATGATCGACACCAGCGATCGCCAGCCGTTCTACGTCGGCATTCCCGATCCGGCGTACATCCCGGTGTACGGCGAGATTCTGGGCGACGTGGTGAAACGCAGCTACTACGACGGCGAGGAACGGGCCTATAGCTCCTACTCTGCCGGCTACGAGAACATGATGAAGGACGCCATCCGGTACATCTACCGGCGCGGTCAGCGCGACCTGGCGAACAAGATGAAGAACGAGCTGGCGGTGTTCCCGCTGGCCAATCAGAACGATCGGGGTCGGGCCCAGTGGTTGGCCCAGGACATCGATCGGTTTGTCCGGGCCGAACTGGCCGACCGCCTGGGCTCGCCCTCGGTGGCGCTGCAAGAGATCTACGGCTCGTTGCAGGAGGCTATTTTGACCGGCCTGGTCGGCGGCGACGACGAGATTTTCGAGTCGTCCATGACCTATGCCAAGGAGTTCCACGCGGCCTATATCGAGCAGCAGCTGCGCGACAACGCCCAGGGCGGCATCGGGCGGATGGAGCACATCGATCGCCGGTTCGATTTCGTGGCCGGGCAGGCGTTCGCCAGCGTGCTGCCGTCGCTGGCGGTCGACCTTGCCCAGCAGGCGTACTACAACGCGCCCCCCGAGATGCGCAAGTGGGCGTACGACGAGCTGGTCGCGCGGTTCAAGCCGTTGTTCGAGGACGAGGCCGGCAATGATGTCGTCGAGGGCCGCAGCTTCGAGAACGTCTTCCCCGAACCCGAGGGCATGCCCGCGTTCCGCGCCATGATCGACCGCGAGTTCGCCGGCCGCGAACGCAGGTTGCAGCGCGAACTGAAGTAACCGTGCCTACTCGGTCAGCAGCCGCAGCGCCGTCTCGTAACGCTCGGCGGTGTGGGCGATGACGCTCTGGGGCAGTTGCGGGCCCGGGGCGCTCTTGTCCCATGTGCCCGCTTCGACGAGGCCGTTCAGGTATTCACGCACGAACTGCTTGTCGAAGCTCGGCTGGGCATGGCCCGGCTCGTAGGTGTCGGCCGGCCAGAAGCGCGAGCTGTCGGGCGTGAGCGCCTCGTCGGCGAGCATCGTCTCGCGCGAGCCCTTGTCGTGGTCCAGCGGGAAGGCAAACTCGAACTTGGTGTCGGCCAGGATGATGCCGCGCCCGGCCGCGTGCTCGGCAGCGGCGCGATAGATGGCCAGCGAACGCTCTTGCAACTCGCCAACGAGACCGGCACCCAGAAAC
>CAYGTM010000430.1:0-2449 GCA_964352795.1 uncultured Phycisphaera sp. | reverse complement strand
GCCCCCATCATGGCACGCATGGCACGAAAGTCCGCCACCTCCGACAACGGCTCGATCAAGGCTGAAGCCCCTGAAACCAGGGACGACACCACCAGCGACGCCCCGGAAAAGACCACGAAGAAGAAAACCTCACGCTCGCGCTCCGCATCCACCCGGGGCCGCTCGAGCCGCCCACAGAGCAACGCCATCGAGTCCAGCGGCGGCGCCCCAGGCGCGTCGCGCATGATCGTCAACTACATCCCCGGAGACGAGTGCCGCATCGCCTTCGTCGAAGACGGCAAGCTCGAGGAATACCACGCCGAGTCCACCAGCGCCGTCAGCCGCGTCAACAACATCTACTTCGGCGTCGTCCGCAACGTCAATACCGCCGTCCAGGCCGCCTTCATCGACTTCGGCCTCGACGAGCACGGCTTCCTGCACACCTCCGACGTTCACCCCCGCTACTTCCCAAAGAACGAGGACGCCGCCGAGCGCGTGGGCATCAAGACCGCCCGCCGAGACCGCCCGCCCATGCAGAAGTGCTTCAAGCCGGGCGACCGCGTCATGGTCCAGGTGCTCAAGGAAGGCGTGGGCACCAAGGGCCCCACCCTGACCAGCTACATCTCCATCCCGGGCCGCTACCTCGTCATGATGCCCGGCATGGACAACGTGGGCGTCTCCCGCAAGGTCGAGGACGAGGACACCCGCCGAGCCATGCGCAAGGTACTCGACCAGCTCGACCTGCCCGAAGGCTTCGGGTTCATCCTCCGCACCGCCGGCATGGACCGTTCCAAGGCCGAGCTCGAGCGCGATCTGTCGTACCTCAAGCGTCTCTGGGCCGACATGGACAAGCGCCAAAAGGGCAAGAAGGCACCCCTGGCCCTCTACGCCGAGAGCGACCTGCTGCTGCGAGCCCTGCGAGACCTGGCCGGCACCGAGGTCAACGACATCATCGTCGACGACCCCGGCGCCCTGGCCCGGGCCGAGCGTTTCATCAAGATCGCCTCGCCCCGAAGCCGCCCGCGCCTTCGCCAGTACACAGGCCGCGCCCCCGTCTTTGCCGCCTTTGGCATCGAGGCGCAGATCCACAACATCCACTCGCGCGAGGTGCCCCTGCCCAGCGGCGGCCGCCTGATCTTCGAAGAAACCGAGGCCCTCGTGGCCATCGACGTCAACAGCGGCCGCTCGCGCGGCGCCCGCGACGCCGAGTCCAATGCCTACAACACCAACCTCGAGGCTGTCGACGAGATCTGCCGCCAGCTCCGCCTGCGCGACATGGGCGGCCTGGTCATCAACGACCTCATCGACATGCGCCACGCCAGCAACCGCAAGGCCATCGAGGAACGCTTCGCCGAACGCCTCAAGCGTGATCGCGCCAAGAGCACCATCCTGCCCATCAGCGAGTTCGGGCTCCTCGAGATGACCCGCCAGCGCATGCGGTCCAGCCACGAGCGCACCCACTTTGCCGAGTGCAACATCTGCAAGGGCCGCGGCGTCATCCGCCGAGCCGACAGCGTGGCCGCCGAAGCCCTGCGCGACCTCTCACTCGTGGCCAGCCACGAGAAGGTGGCCCGCGTCGAGATGGTCGTCTCCGCCCAGGTCGCCAGCCACCTGCTCAGCGGCCGCCGCAAGCAGCTCAGCCGCATCGAGCGCGTCAGCGGCGTGATCACCGAGGTCCGCGTCAGCGAGACCATGGCTGCCGAACGCTTCGTGCTGCACGCCTACGACGCCAGCAACAACGACATCGACATCGAACGCTTGCCCAAGCTGCCCAACCCCGAGCAGTTCCTCATCGAGGCCGAGGGCCTGTCCGAGGCCGATGCCAACCTCGCCGAGTCGATCGACGGCCGCCACGCCGAGCATTTCGACGACCACGACGAGGAAGACCACGACGACACCCACGCCGTCGAGGCCCACCCCATCGAACTCGACGCCGATTACGACGATCAGGAGCAAGAGCCCGCCGAAGGCCAGGGCCGAGGCCGCCGGCGCCGCCGCCGACGACGCGGTGGCCGTGGTGGTGGCGGGAATGGTGGCGAGCCAAGCCAGCATGACGAGGCCACGACCCACGCCCACACCGATCACGACGACGAAACCTCGGAAGACGGCCACCGTGAAGTCCACGCCGCCGAGTCGGACGAAGACGCCGACCGCCCCCGCCGCAAGCGTCGCCGCCGCCGCCGTGGTGGCCGCGATCGCGCCGGTGCCGCCCAGTCCGATGGTCGCCACCACGACGACCAAGACAACCGTCACGACGAAAATGACGACGGCGACAATCGCCAGCCCGACTCCCTGGCCCGCCGCCTCGCCACCGCCCTCACCACGCCCAAGCGCACCGAGGAAGACCACGAGGAAGACCACGCCCCCAACGCCGACGCGGACCATGACAGTGCGGATGACGCGGCCGTGTCGGACGACAACTCCGATCGCCCCCGCCGCAAGCGTCGCCGCCGCCGCGGCCGTGGTGGCT
>CAYGTM010000429.1:0-2452 GCA_964352795.1 uncultured Phycisphaera sp. | reverse complement strand
GTGTTCGGCCGTCGGGCCACGGTCTCCACCGATCGCGCGATGTTCCCGGGGATGCGGACGGTGGGCGAATACCCCCTCTCGAAGAGGGTTGGAGAGCCGGCCGAGGATGTCCTGATCGCTCCATCGCCCGTGCTCGTCGTGGATGCCCTGGGATACTTGGCCATCATCGTTGAGTTGAGGGGATACAAGCCGCTGGGCAGTTCCGGCCAGGAAGCCGACCGACTCGGTTTCGCGTACCGGGTGGGATGAACCACCAACAGGGTTTGGGAAGAGGAGAAATCGAGATGAAGAGCAGAGCGTATGGGATCGTGGCGGTGGTCATTGTGGTCTTGTTCTTGGCGCTCCCTGTGCGTGGCCAGGAGGTGCTGCTCAGCCAGGCGGGGGGCCCGGGCGGGTTCGCGACCAACCCCATCGGCCAGGCGCTGCGCGACCTGGACATCGAGTGGACCAGCGCGGGCACGTTTGATGAGCTCATCGACGCCCTGCGAAGCCAGACGTGGGACTTGGTGATTATCCGCCGTCGCAACGCGATCGTGTCGAGCCTGCTGCTCGACCTCTTGCACGACCATCTGGATCGCGGTGGCGCGTTGCACTTCCAGATCACCAACCTCGAAGAGATGTCGCCCGCGTGGTACGACCTGCTGGGGCTGGAGGGGGCGGTGGACCTGGAGTTGCCGCTCAGTTCGATCGTGTTCGCGCCGCCCAAGCACCCCATGGTGGCCGGCGGCGGGGGGCTGCCGGTGTTCGATGAAGTGTTCCCGCCCGACTATGGGGATGTGCTCCTGCCAGCGGATGGATCCACTGTGGTGCAGCAGTACAACGTGGACGCGACGGCGTCAACCGTGCTCTCTCACTCTGGCCGCGTCGTCGTGAACGGCCAGCAGTGGGACAACTGGGCGCGTGGCGACTCTGGTTTCATGGCGGCCGGTCAGATCCGCTGGCTGCTTCGTTGTCCGGCCGATCTGGACCTGGACGGCCAGGCCACGATCAACGACTTCCTGGTGTTCCAGAACCTCTTCGACCTGCAAGACACCGTCGCCGACGTGGACGGCGATGGACGGTGGACGGTGTTCGATTTCCTGGAGTTCCTGAACCAGTTCGAGGCCGGGTGCCCGTAAACGGATCGTGTGGCAAGGAGGTTCGAGATGAGAGAGAAGCTGAGTATCCTGTTCGCCCTGCTCGCGTTCGTGGTGCTCTGCGCCCCGGCCGCGCGTGGGCAGGAGGTGCTGGTCGCCATCGGGGGTAGTCGGCCGAGCCCGATCAGCCAGGCCCTGCGCGATCTGGGCATCGACTTCGAGGGAGGTTCGGGCGCCGAGGACTTCCTGATGAAGCTGCGCTCGCAGGAGTGGGACCTGGTGGTCATCCAGATCCTCAACCGCTTCCTGCCCGCGTACGAGTCCGGCATCCTGGCAGAACTGCAAGCCCACGTCGACGCCGGCGGCAAGCTGCACTTCCAGATCGCCGACCTGGAGAACCTGCCCGATGGCTGGTACGACCTGCTGGGGCTGGAGGGGGCGGTGGACCTGGAGTTGCCGCTGAGCGACATCCGCGCCCCGCTGCCCGTGCATCCTTCGGTGCCAGGCGTTGGACTGCTGCAACTTGGCGATGAGACCTTCCCGCCCGATTACGGCGACGTGCTGGTCCCTGGGCCGAACGCGTACATGACCCAGTGGTACGAGGTTGGCGAGCGGCCCTCCACCGTGGTGTCTCGCAACGGGCGCGTCCTCGTGAATGGTCAGCAGTGGGACAACTGGGTGGGCGGGGAAGGGTTCGCGGCGGTGCAGATCACTTGGCTGCTTTCTTGCCACGCCGATTTGGATGAAGACGGCGACCTCACGGTGTTCGATTTCCTGGAGTTCCAGAGGCTCTTCGACGCAGGCGATCAGCGCGCCGACGTGTCGTACAACCGGCGGCTGGACATTTTCGATTTTCTGGAGTTCTTCAACCAGTTCGACCTCGGCTGCCGCTGAGCGGCATCGGAAGGGTGACCCATGAGTGTTCGCTTCGACCAGGCCAACGGCCCGCAGTCCCTCGAGGCCGTGTACCCAGTTCCGCCCGCGCCCGGCGGCATCCGCCTGACGGGCGTGCCGGTCTCCGTCACGCTGTGGATCTACCTGGAAGAAGCCGACGTGCCCACTGGCAGCGACCGCGCCACCATCTGGTGGTTCGGCGTGGGCGGGCAGGCGACCAACAACCTGCGGCTGGAGGCCGTGGAAGGAACAACCTCGGGCTTCAACCTCGAGGCCACGCTCGAGGGCTCGGCGGCCGTCGGGCCGGTGCTCGTATGTGGGCGCCGGGGCGATTGTCTTGTGGATGGGCCGGGGGCGGCGCCCCTTCCGAGCCGCGCGGCGTGAGCAACTGGCCTTCCGAGTCTTGAACGCGATGGCCGCGAAGGGCTCGAAGGAAGAAGGGAAGGGGCGGATCACCACAGAGGCACAGAGGCACGGAGCGA
>CAYGTM010000428.1:0-2456 GCA_964352795.1 uncultured Phycisphaera sp. | reverse complement strand
TATGTGAAGTGCCCCCGGCAACGCTTTTGCGTCGCCGGTCGCAGGAGATGGCGATGTCCGCGCAAACGTTCCGTCGGCAAACCTACATGGCCAAGGCCGGTGAGGTCGAGCAGAAATGGCATCTGGTGGATGCCAGCGACCAGATCCTCGGCCGCATGGCCACCGAGATCGCCCAGGTGCTCATGGGCAAGCATCGCCCCGAGTACACCCCGCATGTGGACACGGGCGATTTCGTCATCGTGACCAACGCCCGCCAGGTGAAGCTCACGGGCCGTAAGGACACCCAGAGCGTCCGCCAGCGGTTCTCGGGATATCCCGGTGGTTTGAAGATCGAGACCTTCGGCTCGCTGCGTGAGCGCAAGCCCGAGATGCTGATCGAGGACGCCGTGCGACGCATGTTGCCCAAGAACCGGCTCGGCCGGGTCATGCTCAAGAAGCTCAAGGTATACGCGGGCAGTGAGCACCCGCACCAGGCCCAGCAACCGGTGGAGATGAAGCTCTAATGGCCGACGAGAACCCCCAGACTTCGCCCGAAACTCCCCGTACGGGTTCCAGCCTGCTGGGCGGCAGCGCCCTGGCCCAGGCCGTCGCCGCCGATGAGGGACACCAGCCCATCGCCCGCCGCGTGCGCGAGGCCGTCCCGCCCGACCGCCACGGGTGGTGGTGGGGCACGGGCCGCCGCAAGAGCGCCGTGGCCCGCGTCCGCATGAAGCCCGCCGGCGACCAAGGCAAGGGCGACGTGCAGATCCAATGCACCCGCAAGAAGTTCAAGGCCGTGACCGAGTACTTCACCGAAGACCGCGACCGCGCCGACGTGTACTCGCCCCTGGAGATCACCGGCACGAACGGCCGCTTTGACATCATCATCCGCGCCAGCGGCGGTGGCTACATGGGCCAGGCCCAAGCCGTCCGCCTGGGCATTTCCCGCGCCCTGCGAGACTACGACCCGAGCCTCGAAGACGCCCTGCGCGACGCCGGCTTCCTCTCGCGCGACGCCCGCAAGGTCGAGCGCAAGAAGCCCGGCCAGCCCGGCGCCCGCAAACGCTTCCAGTTCTCCAAGCGCTAAGCCACCGTCAACTTCGTGTCTATCCACGCCCGGTCATCCGGGCGTTTTTTGTCGTCCGCCTGGTGGCCCACCCACGAGCACCGCCGGTGTAATAGAACAGAAGAACACATGACGCTCATTCCGCCTGCGATCCACCAACGGCCCCTTGCTTCTCGGACCACGTCCGGCTAACTTTGGCCTGGGCTGGCGATGTCGAGGCCCGCCCGGACGGGGTTCCGGGGGGTGGCCGGCGGGCACGCCTCGTGGAGGATGACAACATGCGAGTCTCAACAGTTTCGTGGATGGCCCTGGCGGGCCTGGTGCTGTCGGTGTGCGCTCCGGTGTCGGCTCAGCCGGCGTGCCCGGGGGCGGGGACGGTTTTCGATCAGGTGCGGATCACCGAGTATGCCTCGGGATTCACCGGCGACCTGGACAGCGGCGACCGCTTCGGGACCGACGTCACCAGCCCGGGGGACCTTGACGGCGACGGCGTGCCTGACCTGGTGGTCGGTGCCAATTTTGACGACGATGGCGGCACCGACCCGGGCGCGGTGTGGGTGCTCTTCCTGAACACCGATGGCTCTGTGAAGGCATCACAGAAGATCTCGTCCTCGACCGGCGGCTTCACGGGCGAACTCGGCAATGGGGTTGACTTCGGCATCGCCGTGGCGGGGATTGGCGATCTCGACGGCGATGGCGTTGCTGACCTTGCGGTAGGGGCCATCGACGACAACGATGGCGGCAATGACCGCGGCGCCGTGTGGATCCTGTTCCTTCGCGCCGACGGAACCGTGCGTGGTCACCAGAAGATCTCGTCGACGAGCGGCGGTTTCGCGGGTGTGCTGCGCGACGGCGATCACTTCGGCATTTCGATCGCGAATCTGGGCGACTTGGATGGCGACGGTATCACGGATATCGCCGTGGGGGCAAGCCTTGACGACGACTTCGGGGCCAACCGTGGGGCGTTCTGGGTTCTGTTCCTCAATGCCGACGGGACCGTGCGGGCCCATCAGAAGGTGTCCGATATCGCCGGCGGGTTCGGCGGCACGCTGCGCAACAACGATGGCTTTGGGAGTGCCCTGGCGAACCTCGGTGACCTCGACGGCGACGGCGTGGTCGATTTGGCCGTCGGCGCGTGGATGGACGACGACGGCGGACCCGATCGTGGCGCGGTATGGATCCTGTTCCTCCGCACCAATGGGACGGTTCGGGCACACCAGAAGATCTCTGACACCCTCGGCGACTTCCTGGGCGTATTGGATGACACCGACTTGTTCGGAATCGGCGTTGCCACGGCGGGTGACCTCGATGGCGACGGCGTGGTGGATCTGATCGTGGGCGCCAACCGGGACGACGATGGCGGCGCGGGCCGCGGCGCGGTGTGGATCCTGTTCCTGCGTTCCGACGGGAC
>CAYGTM010000427.1:266-2456 GCA_964352795.1 uncultured Phycisphaera sp. | reverse complement strand
CCGTGCCGCCGTAGAGCATCACGAAGCCGTACAAGAAGGTGGCCGCCCCGAGCGCCCCGAGGAAGAAATACTTGACCGCCGCTTCCTGGGCCCGGCCGCGCGCGCTGCTCATCGCCACCATGACGTACGTCGGCAGGCTGGTGAGCTCGAGCGCGAGGAACAACCAGATCAGGTCGCCCGCCGACGCGCACAGCATCAGCCCGGTCAGCGAAAACAACACGAGCGAGAAGTACTCGGCTCGGTTGGTGCGCAACGGGCTGAACGCGCGGCCCGAAGCGACCAGTGCTTCTTCCCGGCGATCAATGAGCCCCGCCTGCAACAGCAGCAGCAGCAGCCCCACCACCGCCACGATAACCTTCACGAAGCCGGGTAAGTTGGGCAACATCGTGTCGTTCTGGAGCGACGCACTCGACATGCCCAGCGCGGCCAGCACGCCCGCCACGGCCAGGCCGGCCATCGAGGCGGGCAGGCACAGCGAACGCCACTGCTTGTTGGGCGACAACCCGAGGATCATCACGATGCACGTCGTGACGAATAGCGTGATCTCGGGCCAGATGAGGGCGATCTTGGCGGCCATGGCGGGTCAGTGCCCCCCTTCGTGAGGCTCGGTAGCGGGTTCTTCAAGGCCCAACTCGGCGGCCCGGGCTTGCAGCAAATCCTGATACGGAGCAAGCGTCCGCTCCACCGAAGGCTCGATAGCCTCGATCACGGGCGTGGGATAGACACCCAACGCCAGGCACGCAACCGCAAGCACCGTGAGCAAGCCGATCTCGCGGGTGTTCAGGTCGGTAGGAAGTTCCGAGTGCTCGTCATGCCCGTCATGGTGCCCGGCCGGGTGCTTGGGCGTGCCCCACACCACGCGGCCGGTCATATAGAGCAGGTACATCGCCGCGACGATCACGCCGAAACCCGCGGCGAAAGCGAACCAGGGGCCGAGCGATCCACCGGCCGCGCCGGCGCGTCCCTCGAGCACCCAGGCGGGTGAGCTCTGGAACGTGCCGATGATGCACATGAACTCGCTGACGAAGCCGTTCAACCCCGGCAGGCCCACCGACGCCATCACGAAGAACACCATGAACGACGACCAGATGGGCATCGTGCTGGCCAGGCCGCCCAGCTCGTCCATCGAGCGGGTGTGGAAGCGTTCGTAGACCATGCCGATGCACAGGAACAGCGCCCCGGTCGACAGGCCGTGGTTGATCATGTAGAGCACCGAGCCGGTGAGCCCGATGTTGTTCAGCGCCACAAGCCCCAGCACGCAGAAGCCGAGGTGGCTCACCGACGAGTAGGCCACCAGCTTCTTGACGTCCTTCTGCACCCAACAGATCAGGCCGGCGTAGATGATGCCGATGATGCTCAGGATGGCGATGAACGGCGCGTAGGCGATGACCGCCTCGGGCACGAAGCCCAGCACGAAGCGGTAGATGCCGTAGGTGCCCAACTTCAACAGCACGCCGGCCAGGATGACCGAGCCGGCCGTGGGCGCCTCGGTGTGTGCCAGCGGCAGCCAGGTATGCACCGGGAACAGCGGCACCTTGACCGCGAAGCCCAGCATGAGCGCCAGCAGCACCAGGGCCTGGGCCCCCACGGGCATCTGCATGGCCGTCGCCGCCAGCGTGGGGATATCAAACGTCCACACACCCTCGAGGCCACGGTGGTGGAACACCACATAGACCAAGCCGGCCAGCGCGATGATCGACCCTGTAAACGTGTACAGGAAGAACTTCGTCGCCGCCCGCTTGCGGTTGCTCGAGCCGTAGAGGTTGATCAGCACATAGAGCGGCAGCAGCGTGAACTCGAAGCAGACGTAAAAGACCACCAGATCGGTAGCCGCGAACACGCCGATCATCGCCGCCTGCAGCCCGGTCAGCCAACCGTAGAAGACCTTGGGGTTGTCCTTGATCGCCGAATGGCTGCCGATCACGCAGATGGGCCCCAGCAGCACGGTGAGCGTGATGAGCAGGAGGGAAACGCTATCAACGCCCACGCTCAGGCGCAGGCCCATGTCGGCGATCCAGTCATAACTCGATGCAAACTGGAACGCGCCGCCGTTGGACCAGTCGAAGCGGATGAGCACGACGAGCATCGGGCCCAGCGGCACCAGCGAGCCGATGGTCGCGATCGTGCGCGCGTATTTCGACGGCGCGAACGCGATGATGCCAGCGGCCAGCAAGGGCATCAGGATGAACA
>CAYGTM010000427.1:0-256 GCA_964352795.1 uncultured Phycisphaera sp. | reverse complement strand
TTCCCTTGGTCACAACAACGCCACCAGAACAACCAGCAACAAGAGCACCGCCGAGCCGGCCACCATGCCGGTGGCATAGCCGTGCAGCACCCCGTCTTGCGAGGGCCGCAGCAGCGAGCCGAACCAGCGCGGCAGCGCGCCGATCAGATCCACAAGCCCGTCGATGACGAGCTTATCGAACGCATGGAAAACGTGGCTGATCACCAGCAACGGCTTGACGATGATGGTGTCGTACAACTCGTCGACCATGTACTTC
>CAYGTM010000426.1:0-2477 GCA_964352795.1 uncultured Phycisphaera sp. | reverse complement strand
GCGTGCAGGCTTCGAGGCCCTCGCGCGTGCCATAGGTCGAGCGGTTGAGTGGTGCTGGCAAATGGCGCGCCATCGCCTCGACGCCCACCCATTCCTGCGGGTCGTCGGCCAGCGCGTCGAGTTCTTGCAGCGCCAGGCTCCGGGCGGGCGCGAAGGCGTCGATGTCCATGCTCGGGCGCACGATCATGTCGGCAAGCAAGGGAATGGCTTTGCGAAGATCCTGGCCCACGAATGTCGCCGCCAGGCGGCTGGTGCGCACGCCGGTGTCGAAGCTCCGCCCGACGCCCGCAGCGTCGAGCGCGTCGGCGTGCTGGCGGCTGGTGAGCCCGCCCGCCCCTCGCTGGACCATCTCGGCGACAATGCCGGCCAGGCCCAGCGTGTTCTCGGGCTCGACGGCGGCGCCGGCGGGCAGGCTCCAACTCAGGGCCCCGCTCTTCACGCCGGCCATGGGCTCGACCAGCAGCACCGCCCCGCATTCCAGTTCTCGGATCTCGATTGCCATGTTGGGCGCAGTTTAGCGGACGCTGGCGGGGCAAGCCGGAACCCTCCGAACCGCCATGATCGTTCCGGGCTGCCCTCAATGGCACGATCTCGGGCGTGCCGACCCAAGCCGGGCATTCAAGACGCCGATCCTCACTCTTAGAGGAACGCGATGTCGAGTGGACGCTCAAGCCTGCGCCGGACGGTTGACGTGGTCGCCCTGGGGCTTTGCCTCGTGGTGGCCACGCTGGTGGTCATCCAACACACGCGCAGCGACTCGGTCGAGAACGTCGTCGTCCAAACCGAGCTTGCTTTGTCCAGGTTCCATTCGGTACTCAAGGTTCAGGCCACCACCAACGGCGTGGCGGTGAATGGTCGCGGCTGGCCCAACACCATCGAGGGCCAGTGGTTCGACGACGAGCCGCCGCTCAACCACCTGCTGACCGGCGATCGGCCCTGGGTGGAACTCGCGCCCGCGGAGGACGCCGACCGCGACCATCCGGCCGACCCGGTCGCGTTCGACACCAACGAGCACAAGGCGGCGAGCTTCTGGTACAACCCGTATCGGGGCGTGGTCCGCGCAAGAGTTGCGCCCCAGATCAACGAAGATGAAACCCTGGCGCTGTACAACCGGGTCAACGGCGTGTTCCTCTCGACCCTCGCGCCCGAAGGCGGGCTGTACATGGCCGAGCAGGAGCGCGACGACGCGGAACGGCTGCGCGAGATCGCCGAGCGCGTGCGTCGGATGGCCGAGTCGACCGGCGCGGTGGTCGCGCCCGACAACGTGGTCAAGGTGCGTCGCATCGAACCAGAGCTTGAAGCGCCGCCCGAGCCCGAACCCGAGAGCCGGCACGAGAGCCAGCCCGACCCGGTGGTGGTTGAACCGGCGGCCGAATCCACTGGCAAGCCTGCTCCCGACCCCGTTCCAGAGCCCCAGGAACCCCTCTGAGAGGGTTTTTCATGGTTCGGGGCGGGCTTCGGTGGCCAATCCGAGCGCGTGGGTCATGTCGTACAAGCCGGGCTTCTGATCGACGAGCCAGGCCGCCGCGCGGAGCGCGCCGCGCGCGAAGAGGTCCCTCGAGTGGGCCTTATGGGTGATCTCGATGGTCTCGTCGGGGCCGTCGAATCGGACCTGATGCTCGCCCACGATGCCGGCCGATCGAACCGAGACAACGGCTCTCGGACCGAAGCGCGAGGGCCCTTGGGAGGCGTTTTCGATCTCCCGACGCAGCGCGCCGGCGGTGCCCGAAGGGGCGTCTTGCTTGCCCGAACGGTGCCATTCGACGATTGAAGGGAAAAAATTTTCGCCCAGAGCGCTTGCGATTTTTTGCACCATCTGGACGAGCACGACGCACCCCACCGAGGTGTTTGGAGCCACCAGGACGGGCACGGTTTCGGACAATCGCGCGAGCTCTCGCAGGTGCTCCTGCTCGAGCGCGGTGGTGCCCACGAGCAGGGGCGCGGAGCGACGCCGCGCGAGTTCGACCGAGCCGTTCAATGCGCTGAAATGCGAGAAATCCACGATGATTTCGCGTGTTTGTCGTACGAGGTCGCGCGCGAGCGCGTGCGGGTGCTCTCGATCGACGCGGGCGGCGATGGCGAAGCGTTCGTCGGCCCGGGCGAGCGCGTCGATGCGCGAGCCGATGGCGCCCGAAGCGCCCACGAGGAGGATGGTGATGGTGTCATGCATGGGTTGGCGCCGGTGGTCATGGGGTGCGAATGGGGTCAAAAAAAATGTGGACGAATCGGAAAGTTCTAGTAGACTACTCAAGCCGTGTAGGGAACAGACCCGATACACGCTGCGCGCGCCCTTTGTCCGCGGAAGTGTCCGGCTCGCAGATTGGCGCGTGCGGTAGCAAGGCGAAGCCGGACATTTAGAGCAGGAGTGTGCTCATGGCGAAGAAAGCCGCAAGGAAGAAGGCCACCCGCAAGAAGGCGGCCAAAAAACAAGCCAAGAAGACGGCGCCCAAGAAGGCCGCCCGCAAGGACGCAGCTGC
>CAYGTM010000425.1:0-2490 GCA_964352795.1 uncultured Phycisphaera sp. | reverse complement strand
TGGGGGCGGATGCGCGGCGGGCGGAGATATGGGCCGATCTGCCGCGGGGTGGTCGGGGGGCTGGGCTTGGGTTGGCGAGGTTGGTGCGTCGGAAGAGCACTGACCGAACTCGGATCAGTGACACCGGGTCGGGGCCACCTGCTGCGGAACCGTGTACCAACCGCAGATCCCGTCGCCACACACCAGTGTCGTCTATGACTTCCTGTCGTCCTCCCAGTTATCGAGGAACATCGGTGGCGTGATCGCATCCCGCCCCCTCTCGCTCGCACGAAGTCGTTCCTCCCGGTGAACACCGAGCGTCAGGTAAATGATCGCCGCCCGAACCATCTCTAGCAGATGAAGGGCCATCCCTTCAAATTCCTCGCGACTGAGCGACACTGCGAGCCCGTCGGTGAACGAACTTGTGCCGGGGCCTGCCCAAAGATCGCTGTGCAGCTTCAGGTACTTGTGCTCCAGGTGGTTGCGAATCTCGTTCAGCCGTTCGCCAGCCGGATCGATGACCTGACGGAAGTCATCGTTCTTCTCGTATAGGTCCTTGCCGAGCCAGAACAACCCTCGGAGCGGCCAGTTTTCACGGGTGGCAAACTCTGATCGGATGCCCTTCGCACGCTTCTGCTTCAAATACCACAGACCTCGGAAAGAGACATCGCAATCGGCGATGCCGAGTTCGAGGTACGCATTCAAGAAGAAGGCGATCTTGTCAAAGATCGAGTACAGGGCTCGGAATCCAAGCTTGAGCTCCTCCGTTCGCAACCCATAGCTCGGGTAGTCGTGCGTGTTGTAGAGGAGCACATCGTTGTCGGAAAAGTGAGCCGGTCGGTCACGAGTGGCGTCGTAAATCAGCCAGCGCGCAGAGCAGAACTCCTGCTTGATCTGGTTCATGAAGCCGTGAAATCTCGGTCCCTCTCCGATCTTCACCACGATCGACGGACACGACAAGATGTCACGCGCGCCGATCGGCACGGGTCCGATGTCGTTCAGCGGGTTGAGGAAGAATGTGTTCGACACACACCACTGGCGATACGCCTTCTCCTCCTCAGTCTCGCCGAGCGAGAATCCATCCATGTCGAATGGTTTCCGAAGCGCTTCCTCTGGTACGGCCTGCTCGATCTCGGCCCGCACACGAGCGAAGAACTCACCAGAGCCTGGCTCAAGTCCTTTAAGCTGCTCTGGATCGAGTTGGGACCAAGCCTCACGAGCCATGACCAGGAAGTGCCCGCTGTCATAGACAGACTTGGCGTAGGTCCAAAGCCCACCCGCACGATTGCCCCACGCGATGCCAAATCGTGGTTCGATTATCAGTGCGCGATCCCACTCAGTGATGGCTTCAACGAAACGGCCGGTCGTGTCGTAGCAGTTGGCGAGATTGGTGTGAATCTGGCAAACGCGGAGAACGGGTTGCTGGAGCAATCCGTCGGATGCGATGGCTCTGCGAATGCAAATCGTCTCCTGCTCGATTTCGCGTGATTCCCACGCCCAGCCGCCACCCGTTTCCGGATTGGTCAAGAACTTGATCCCGTTCCATGCATTCGCTAGGTAGTAGTGATATATGCACTCGTCGGCCGGCGACATTTGTTGCTTATCAATGGTGCAGGCCAGAACCTCTGCGATGTGAGTGAGCACATCCAGTCGCTTGGCATCCCAGGCTGCATCGATGTGTGTGCCGAGAAAATGCACCGCCTCACACGAAGGTATATCTCCCAGCGTCTTGCGATCGAGCAGGCCGTCGAGGTCTGGTTGGTTCGCACTCATGTGACGTCTCGCTACTGGTATCAAGTATTGCGGCTGGACCCTGGTGCCACCGGCCCCACAACCACCGCGTCGTTCCTGCTCCGATCCAGCACCGTCATGCCGCAGCGCCGGTACCGCAGCCACGGGTCGAGATAGCCGGGCGAGGCGGGGTCGTGGAACTCGGGGGGCATCGTCCTGCCAAAGGGCGTGTCCAGCACGCGATCCTCCCCGCGCGTGACCACGACGCCGAACAGCGTGGCTAAGAGGTAGGCGTGCACCCGCTCCGGATCGGGCTGGCCAAGGGCAAACAGGCCCTCGATCACCACCCGCCGTGGCACCGCGTGCTCGTGCCGCAGCCGCTTGGCCAGGAGCCGTGGGTCGCCGGCCTGTTCTTCGATCGCGGCCGGCGTCCAGTATGGGCACCCAACGTACTTGCCGTGGAACTCCGTCCACGCCCACATGATGACCTGGAGCACCGAGTGCTTCCCGCCGTGCGACATGGCCGAGCGCAGCGCGATGGCGGCGTCGGCCGACATCTGCTCGCGCGAGCGGTATCGCATGTTCTTCTCGCTGATGCGTGCCATGGGTGCAGTTGTAGCCGAGCGCCGCGTTGCCGGGGAGGGCCGTGCAAGCCCCCCTCCGGCCCCATTGCCTATCGCCCAATGTCCAATGCCTTCCTTAAGTAAGGTCCGCGTGCTCACGCCCGCGGCTCGGACGGAGCCCGCACCCCCCAATCAGGTGGCCATGCCCATCGAGGAG
>CAYGTM010000424.1:0-2508 GCA_964352795.1 uncultured Phycisphaera sp. | reverse complement strand
CAACCCACGCCCCGTATCCTCCGAATCCCCCTTCGCCACAGCCCCGTTCGACTTCGCCTCCACCTGCGACGGTCGCGCGTCGCTGTCGATGATGATCACGCCATCGTCATCCGCCGGCGTCTTCTCTTTCTTCACGAAGTTGCCGTCCTCGTCCAGCTCCGCGTCGGCGATGGCGGTGCGGGCCTGAGCCTGCTCCAGCAGCGCGTCCAGCAGCCGGCCCTCGTCCTCGCCGGTCAGCGCCGCCGTCGAGCGCGCGATCTCGGCGATGTAGCGGCTGAACACGTCGCGACGCTGGCCCTCGCGCCGCATCTTCTGGCGGCGACGCAGGTACGTCCCCAGCTTGCGGCCGCACTCCTGCAACGCCAGCCGCATCTCCTTGCGGATCTCGTCGTAGTCGGCGATGGCTTCCTTCGACTCCGAAGTGAACGGCACCCACACGCTGGCCATGTGGACCATGATCACCAGCGGCCCCACCGGCAGCGAGCCGCGCGGCTGGCTCAGGCCATAGTTCTTCCAGCCCGTCTCGACCACCGCCTTGAACGACGAGCACGCGCTCTGCTGGTACAGCAACGGCACGCGATTGGCAAAGCGGATGACGCGGGCCGACTCGTCGCCCGCCAGATCGCCGCCGAACGCGATGGCCGCCTCGATCTGGAACGGATTGCCGCGATACACCGCCGGCTCGCGCGTGCTGGCGGCGTAGAACTCGGCCTTCACGCCCTTGAGCAAACCGCTGAGCATCTGGCGCACGCCGATGGGTGCGAGGGAGTCGGTCGGTGGCGCGCGGAGCTTACTGTCCTGCAATGCGCGATATAACCGCTCGGCGGCGTCGTGCTCGATGGTCTTGACGTAGGTCTGGCCGGTCAGCGTCTTGCCGCCCTTGACCGAGGCCTTGGCGGTGACTTCCTTGACGATCGCCGGAGGTACGCGGCAGAACTCGTTCTTGAAGAAGCCCGTGAGCTGGCTCTCGCTCGTCGCCTTGAGCATCCGCAGGAAGTTGCCGAGCTCGACGCCATACGGGTGCGGCTTGATCTCCTCGGTCTCGGGTGGCAACTCGTCGACCGCGCGAGGGAAGATGTAGCGGTCGGCCAGTTCGGTCGTGTGGCTCAGCTCGGTATATCCGTCCGAGCCGCGTGCGTGAGCACGCGGACCCACTTCGGTGTTCGCTTTGGCCGTCGGGGTTGGGTCCGCGAGCTTACGCTCACGGCTCGGTTGGATGTCCAATCCGGGACCATCAGCCGCCTTCTCGGGCGGGATGAACGTGATCTGCGTGTGCGGGTTGGCGATGGCCGTCTGCTCGAGGTAGGCCTCCACGCTCGCCTTGCCGCGCTGGTAGCGGGCCTCGAGTTCGATGCGCACGCGCGTGCCCGTGCCGCTGGTGGTGGCCGGGAAGTCGTCGGTCTCGATATCGATGGTCACCTCGGGCTTGTTCTTGGTGGTGTCCATCGCCAGCTCGAGATGATGGGCCGGCTTGCTCTTGCTGGGCTTGGTGGTGATGACCATGGGCTTGCCCGTGGTCATCAATCCATACATGCCCGCAGCCGAAATGCCGATGCCCTGCTGCCCCCGGCTCATCTTCATGCGGTGGAACTTGCTGCCATAGAGCAGCCGCCCGAAGATGTTCTCGATCTGCTTGCGGACGATGCCCGGCCCGTTGTCGGTGATGGTGACGGCGTACCGCCCGGGTTTGCTGGCGCTGGGCGGGGCGACGAGTTCCTCGATGAGCACCTCGATGTCGGGCAAAATGCCCGCCTCCTCGCAGGCGTCCAGGGCGTTATCGACGGCTTCTTTGACGGTGGTCAGCAGGGCCTTGCGGGGGTTGTCGAAGCCCAGCAGGTGGCGGTTCTTCGAGAAGAACTCGCTGACAGAGATGTCGCGCTGCTTGCCCGCCATGGTCTCGGCGGTTTGGCGGGTTTTGGTCGTGGTCTTGCTTGCGGACAAAACGCTCTCCATAGCGGCAGTTTCCCCGGGGCGGTAACCGGGCCTGGGCATCCGTGCCTTCGAGGATAGGTCGTGAATCTCCGCGGATTCGGCACGACATACGACAACCTGGGCAATGGGGGCACAATGGGCCGGGCACGGCGTCGCTGCGCGGGCTTGCCCCGCTTTTCGCACTGGCTTATAACCCCCGCTTGGAGTGAGATCAACCTATAGGGAGATGATGAGATGAATCCGAATCGGAACACTCTGCTCGTACTCGCCGCCGCCGGCGTGCTGCCTGCAAGCCCGGCCCTCGCTCAGTCGCTCTGCGGTAGCGAGGACGCCAAGGTCACGCCCTCCACCGTCGTGATCGACGATGGTTTCGGGGCATCCTTCGATGCAGCCATAGCCGGCTTCGGCGTGGCAGGAGCGCCAAACGCCGGTGCCGATGGCGCGGGCCGGGCGTATATCTACGCGATCAACCCCGTCGTGCCCCAGTTGCAGTTCGAGCTGTCGCCCGATGACGGGGTGAACGGCGACAACTTCGGTGCGGCCGTCGCGGCCGACAACGCGTGGGCCCTCGTGGGC